>NZ_JBHWUO010000014.1:0-13919 GCF_042736975.1 Streptomyces sp. NPDC059989 | reverse complement strand
GGGGGGGGGTTCGGTCCCCCCCGCCCCCCGGGGGCCCCCCCCCCCCCCCGCCCGGGGGGGGGGGGGGGCGGGGCCCCCGCCCCCCGCCCCCCTGAGGGACGTACGGGAGGTGCTACGCGGCCAGCTTGGCCAGCGTCGCGTCGATGCGCGCCAGGGAGCGGTCCTTGCCCAGGATCTGCAGGGACTCGAAGAGCGGCAGGCCGACCGTGCGGCCGGTGACGGCCACGCGGACCGGGGCCTGGGCCTTGCCGAGCTTGAGGCCGTGGGCCTCGCCGGCGGTCAGGACGGCCTGCTTGAGGGACTCCGGGTCCGACCAGTCGGCCGACTCCAGGTTGGCGCGGGCCGTGGTCAGCAGGGCCGCGGGCTCGCCCTTCATGGCCTTGTCCCACGAGGCCTGGTCCTCGACCGGCTCCTTCAGGAACAGGAAGTCGACATTGGCCGTGATGTCCGACAGGACGGTCACGCGGGTCTGGGCGTACGGCGCGATGGCCGCCCAGGCCTCGGCGTCGAAGTCCTCGGGCGCCCAGTTGGCGTGCGGGGCCTGCAGCCACGGGGCGCAGGCGTCCGCGAAGGCCTTCGGGTCGAGCAGGCGGATGTGGTCGCCGTTGATCGACTCGGCCTTCTTCAGGTCGAAGCGCGCCGGGTTGGCGTTCACGCCGTCGATGTCGAACTTCTGGACCATCTCCTCGATCGAGAAGACGTCCTGGTCCTTGGAGAAGGACCAGCCGAGGAGCGAGAGGTAGTTCAGCAGGCCCTCGGGGAGGAAGCCGCGCTCGCGGTACAGGTTGAGCGAGGCCTCGGGGTCGCGCTTGGAGAGCTTCTTGTTGCCCTCGCCCATCACGTACGGCAGGTGGCCGAAGGCGGGGGTGGTCTTGGCGACGCCCAGCTCGATCAGCGCCTTGTACAGGGCGATCTGGCGGGGGGTGGAGGAGAGCAGGTCCTCGCCGCGCAGGACGTGCGTGATCTCCATGAGCGCGTCGTCGACCGGGTTGACCAGCGTGTAGAGCGGGGCGCCGTTGGCCCGGACGATGCCGAAGTCCGGCACGTTCTCCGGGGTGAAGGTCAGTTCGCCGCGGACCAGGTCGGTGAAGGTGATCGGCTCGTCGGGCATCCGGAAGCGGACGATCGCCGGGCGGTGCTCGCCCTGGTACGCCTCGACCTGCGCGGCGCTCAACTCGCGGCAGTGGCCGTCGTAGCCCGAGGGCTTGCCGGCCGCGCGGGCGGCCGCGCGGCGCGCGTCGAGCTCCTCGGTGGTGCAGTAGCAGTGGTACGCGTAGCCGCCGTCGAGCAGCTTCTTCGCGACGTCCGCGTAGATGTCCATGCGCTCGGACTGGCGGTACGGGGCGTGCGGGCCGCCGACCTCGGGGCCCTCGTCCCAGGTGAAGCCGAGCCAGCGCAGCGAGTCGAGCAGCTGGCCGTAGGACTCCTCGGAGTCGCGGGCCGCGTCGGTGTCCTCGATGCGGAAGACGAACGTACCGCCGTGGTGGCGGGCGAACGCCCAGTTGAACAGGGCGGTGCGGACCAGGCCCACGTGGGGGTTGCCGGTCGGGGAGGGACAGAAACGTACCCGGGGGGTCGCGTTAACCACGCTTGATCACCTTGTTGGTGAGAGTGCCGATGCCTTCGATGGTGACGGCGACCTCGTCGCCGACGTTGAGGGGGCCGACTCCGGCCGGGGTCCCCGTGAGGATGACGTCGCCCGGGAGCAGCGTCATGGCCTCGGTGATGTGGACGATCAGGTCCTCGATGGAGCGGACCATGTCGCTGGTGCGGCCGAGCTGGCGCTGTTCGCCGTTGACCGTGCACTGGATGGTCAGGTCCGTCGGGTCCAGGTCCGTCTCGATCCACGGGCCGAGGGGGCAGGAGCTGTCGAAGCCCTTGGCCCGGGCCCACTGCTTCTCGCGCTGCTGGACATCGCGCGCGGTGACGTCGTTGGCGCAGGTGTAGCCGAGGATGACGTCCTTCACCCGCTCCCTGGGGACCTCGCGGCACATGCGGCCGATGACCACGGCGAGCTCCGCCTCGTGGTGAAGGTCCTGGGAGAAGGAGGGGTACGTGATCGGGTCGCCCGGGCCGACCACCGAGGTGGAGGGCTTGAAGAAGGTGATGGGGGCGTCCGGAACCTCGTTCCCGAGCTCCGCCGCGTGCTCCGCGTAGTTGCGGCCGATGGCCACGACCTTGTTCGGGAGCACGGGCGGCAGCAGCCGGACCTTGCTCAGCGGGACCTTCGTGCCGGAGAGCTCGAAGTCCGCGAACGGGATGCCCTTGATGATGTCGAGGACGAGTTCCCCCTCGGCGCCGGGGGCGGCGTCGCCCTCGACCGCGCCGAAGGCGACATTGCCGTCGATCGAGAACCTGGCGATGCGCACGTGTTGCGTCTGCCCCTCATGTATGTCCGTCGGCTGGAGTCTGCGGGCTCCAGGCTAACGCGGCGGGCAGCGGCGCTTCGCGCTCTCTCGTGCGGCGGCTACTGCGCGGCGGCGGCGACCGGCGCGTCCATCAGGATCGTGCGGCGCGGGTTCGCGGTCTGGGTCGGCAGCTCGACGGCGTGCTCCGGGACGGCCGCCGCCGCCTGCAGCTCCTCGGCGTCCTTGAGGTGCGCGAGGGTGGTGCGGCGGGGGTTGGCTATGTTGCGGAACATCGGCGACGTCGTCTTCATCGGAGTTTCGGGCCCTCGGCTCGGAGTGAATGGGTGTCGGTCGGTGCATGTGCCAACCCTTGAAGAGGCAAGGCTAAACATCTGAATCCCCCGCCGAACCAGGAAGTAATGGCCAGGGGTATGTGAGTTTGCTCACCAGCGACCCGGCATTACCGGCATAATGGACAGTCAATTCTGCCCAGCAAAACGGACATTGCGCCACTGAATGAGTCATTCCGCTGCTGATCATCTCGACTGGGACACCTTGCCAGCCATGGCGTTTGGATGATGTAAGTCCGCTTTACCCTGGAATCGGTCCCACATGGCGTAGCGCCTCTGTCACAAGCCGTCACCGACTCTCCGGGCCGACGCTCGCACCTTGTTGGAGATCCTCCACTGTGCTGGAATTCGCGGGACCGCCGCGGGAATCAGCCGGCGCGCAGGTGGCGCGAGACAGCGCCGAGCGCGGTGGCAAGGAGAGGGAGACGCGCCGGTCACCGACGACCACCATGGGGCCGTTAGTGCCCTACGACTCGACACCGTCCCACCGGTCACCCGGCGGGACGCCTGGTCCAGAGGTTGCGACGCTAGTGCAGGGACGATTCAAGAGGGACAGCGCTGCGGCGGAGCAGGAGCCGCGCGGCGGGACCGACCGTGGCTCCTCGCCCCAGCACGCCCAGAACCGCGGGCCGGCTGTCGAGGGCGCGGGCCCCGACTCCTCCGCCACGGTGAAGGCGAAGGGCCGAGGCAGGTCCGTCAAGGCCAAGGGCAAGGACCAGGCCGGGTCCGTCGAGCAGGACGTGGCGATACCCAAGGCCCCCAGTGGGCCCGGTTCCCGTCTCGCCATGCAGAACTGGCGCATCAGCACGCGACTGGTGTCGCTGCTGACCCTGCCGGTCGTCGCCGCCACCACGCTCGGTGGCTTCCGCATCAACGACTCGCTCAACGACATCGCCCAGCTCGAGCACATGCAGCTGCTGACGACGATGACCCGGCAGGCCACCAACCTGGCCGCCGCGCTCCAGGAGGAGCGCGACCACTCCGCGGGTCCGCTGTCCGCCCAGGCCGCCGAAAAGACGCTCGGCAAGCAGAACACCCTCGTCGACAACGTCCGCGAGACGACCGACACCGCCGCCAAGGCCTTCGCCGCCGCGACCGACAAGGTCGACAACTCGGAGGACAAGGACGAGACGCTCAAGTCGATCCGCAACAACATCCTGCAGATCGGCCGCCAGCTCACCAACCTCGAGGAAATCCGCAAGAAGGCGTACGCGAACGGCGCCCAGCAGACCGTCACCGAGTACAACTCCCTGATCGTCTCGCTGCTCTCGCTCTCCGCGGACATGGCCCAGGCCACCTCCAACCCGGAGATGATCAAGCGTACGCGCGCCCTGGCGGCCTTCTCGGCCTCCAAGGAGTACGCCTCCGTCCAGCGTGCGATCATCGCCGCCTCGCTCCCGGACAACATCGAGAAGCAGGGCGCCCTCAAGGAGAACGACCGGCTCTACGCGCTCTCCGCCCTCAAGGGCGAGCAGCAGTCGAAGAAGACCTTCGAACTCGTCTACCAGGGCCACTCCGAGGAACTCCTCTCCTCGCTCGGCGACGGCAACCCGGAGGTCGGCCGCGCCGACCACTACGCGCGCCGCGTGCTGGCCACCGACGGGCAGTTCGCCAAGGAGACGCAGTACCGGTCCTGGATGGACTGGTACGACGCCGACGACACCAAGCTCGCCGAGATGAAGAAGATCGAGCTGACGCTGCTCCAGGACATGGAGACGAAGGCCCGCGAGCTCAAGAACGAGTCGCAGCAGGACGCCATCATCAACGGTGCCCTGATCCTCCTCGTCCTCGGTGTCTCCCTCGTCGGCGCCTTCGTCATGGCCCGCTCGATGATCCGCTCGCTGCGCCGCCTCCAGGACACCGCGACGCGCGTGGCCCAGGACCGACTGCCCGAGCTCGTCAAGCAGCTGTCCGAGTCCGACCCGCAGGACGTCGACACGTCCGTGGAGTCCGTCGGCCTGCACACCCGCGACGAGATCGGCCAGGTGGCCGCGGCCTTCGACGACGTGCACCGCGAGGCCGTCCGCCTCGCCGCCGAGCAGGCCCTCCTGCGAGGCAACGTCAACGCGATGTTCACCAACCTCTCGCGCCGCTCCCAGGGCCTCATCCAGCGTCAGCTCTCGCTCATCTCCGAGCTGGAGTCGCGCGAGGCCGACCCGGACCAGCTGTCCTCGCTCTTCAAGCTCGACCACCTCGCGACCCGCATGCGCCGTAACGGCGAAAACCTCCTCGTCCTCGCGGGCGAGGAGCCGGGCCGCCGGTGGACCCGCCCCGTCCCGCTCGTCGACGTGCTCCGCGCCGCCGCGTCCGAGGTGGAGCAGTACGAGCGCATCGAACTCGCGTCGGTGCCCGGCACCGACGTCGCCGGCCGCGTCGTCAACGACCTCGTGCACCTCCTCGCCGAGCTGCTGGAGAACGCCACCTCGTTCTCCTCCCCGCAGACCAAGGTCAAGGTCACCGGTCACGCGCTGCCCGACGGGCGCGTGCTCGTCGAGATCCACGACACCGGCATCGGCCTCTCCCCCGAGGACCTCGCCGCGATCAACGAGCGGCTCGCGTCGCCGCCGACCGTGGACGTCTCCGTCTCCCGCCGCATGGGCCTGTTCGTGGTCGGCCGCCTGTCCCTGCGACACGGCATCCGCATCCAGCTGCGCCCCTCCGACTCGGGCGGTACGACGGCCCTCGTCATGCTCCCGGTGGACGTCGCCCAGGGCGGCAAGAAGCCGGCCCCGATGCCGGGCGCCGGCGGCGGTCCGCAGGGTGGTCCCGGTGCTCCGGGCAACCCCGGCGGTCCCGGCAAGCAGCCTTCCGTTCCCGGTGCGGGCGCCCGGCCGTCCGTGGGCTCGGGCCCGCAGCGCGGCCAGGTCGCCGGTGGCGGCCCGCGTGCCGCCCTGCCGGGCCGTGACGGCGCCGGTGCCGGTGCCGGTGCCGGGCAGCGTCCGCAGGGCCAGCAGAACCCGCAGGGCCCGCAGGCCGGTCGGCCGCAGCAGGGCGGTCCGGGTGCTCCCGGCGGCCGTCCGCAGCCGGGTCCGACGACCGCGGGCCAGGGCCAGGGTGCCTTCGGCTCCGGTGCGCCGCTGCCGGGCCGCGGTCCGCAGGCCCGTCCGGTGCCCGCGCCGTCCGCTTCCGGGCAGGGCGGCTTCCCCCAGGGCAACGGCTTCGAGCGTCCCCAGCAGCCGCAGCAGCCGCAGCAGCCCCAGCAGGCTCCGCAGCAGCACCAGCAGCCGCCGGCCGCTCCCGCGGCTCCGGCTCAGCGCGGCCCCCGGCCGCAGCTGCCGCCGCGCGGTGGCGCCCCGCGTCCGGAGCTTCCGGGCCCGCAGACCACCAGCTGGGGTGCCGACCAGGCCCGCGGCCACGACGAGCTCTCGGGCCCCGGCTCGACGTCCGAGTTCGCCCGCCCGGACTTCAACGCCCCGATGCCCCAGGCGGACGGCGGCAACAGCACCACCGGGCAGTTCGAGCGTCCCGACGTACGCGGTCCCCTGGACCCGTCCGCCACCGGACAGTTCGAGCGCCCCGCGGGCTACCCGTCGACCGGTCAGCCCCAGCGCCCCGGCGGCCCCGGTGTCGGCAGCTACGCCCCGCAGCCCCAGGCCCCGCAGCAGCCGCAGGCCCAGCGGCCGGGCGGCTACGCCCCCGCACCGCCCCAGCGGCCGGAGGCTCCGCGGCTGCCGCAGGGCCACCGGCCCGAGGCGCTGCCCCCGGCCGCCGGCTCCGGCGACGGCCGCAGCCCGATCTTCGACACGCTGGAGTCGAACTGGTTCCGCGAGGAGGGGCAGCAGCCCCCCGCGCAGGGTCCGGGAGTACCCCAGCAGCCGCAGCAGTCCGCCCCGGCCGCCCCCGCTCCGCAGCCGCACCTGCCGCAGCGCGGCCAGGAGCACGCGGCCGAGCCCGCCACCGCGGCGACCGGCGCCATGCCGACCGTCAGCTGGCGGTCCTCGCCGAACGACGAGCTCATGCGGCAGGCCGAGCGCGTGCGCCAGCCCGCCGCAGGCGGCATCACGACCTCGGGCCTGCCCCGCCGGGTCCCGCGGGCCAACCTCGTGGCCGGCACCGCGCAGCAGCAGGCGGACGCGCAGCCCGGTCCGCAGGTCTCTCGTGCGCCGGACGACGTCCGCGGCCGTCTGACCAACCTCCGACGCGGTATCCAGCAGGGCCGTCAGGCCGGCACCAGCGGCCCGGCGACCGGCAGTTACCACATCGACCCCACTTACCAGCAGGAGCGATAGTTGAGTTCGATGAGCCAGGCGGCACAGAACCTGAACTGGTTGATCACCAACTTCGTGGACAACACCCCCGGGGTGTCCCACACGGTCGTGGTCTCCGCCGACGGACTCCTTCTGGCGATGTCCGAAGGTTTCCCCCGTGACCGCGCGGACCAGCTGGCGGCCGTGGCCTCCGGTCTGACCTCGCTGACCGCCGGTGCCTCCCGCATCTTCGAGGGTGGCGCCGTCAACCAGACCGTGGTCGAGATGGACCGGGGATTCCTCTTCCTCATGTCCGTCTCCGACGGGTCCTCGCTGGCCGTACTGGCGCACCCCGAGTGCGACATCGGCCTCGTGGGCTACGAGATGGCCCTCCTCGTGGACCGTGCCGGCAGCGTCCTCACCCCGGACCTGCGCGCGGAACTCCAGGGAAGCCTGCTCATCTGACTTTCCCTCTCCCGGCCGGACGGTACTGCCGGCCGGGAGACCCGGGGCCCACCCCCGGAACCCAGTACCACCGACAGGCCGTCACACCGTCCCCCCACCGGCCGCCCTGTCAGACGGCACGCTGACCACTGCTGTCCAGCCCGGAGGATCAATGACCCCGCCCCCCGCCTATCCCGATGCGTACGGAGATTCGTACTCGGATGGCGACCAGCCGCTGGTGCGTCCGTACGCGATGACCGGCGGCCGGACCCGACCGCGCTACCAGCTCGCCATCGAGGCCCTGGTCAGCACCACGGCCGATCCGATGCACCTGTCCGGCCTGCTCCCCGAGCACCAGCGCATCTGCACGCTGTGCCGCGAGGTCAAGTCGGTCGCGGAGGTCTCCGCACTGCTGTCGATGCCGCTCGGTGTCGCCCGGATCCTCGTCGCCGACCTGGCGGAGGCCGGAATGGTGGCCATCCACCAGCCGGGCAATGGAGAGGCCGGCGGCACGCCGGACGTCACGCTGCTCGAAAGGGTGCTCAGTGGACTTCGCAAGCTCTAACGGCGGAGCGGCTCCCGCCCGCTCCACCACCTCCGCGAAGATCGTGGTGGCGGGCGGCTTCGGCGTGGGCAAGACCACGTTCGTCGGCGCGGTCTCCGAGATCAACCCCCTGCGCACCGAAGCCGTCATGACCAGCGCCTCCGCCGGAATCGACGACCTCACCCACACCGGTGACAAGACGACCACCACGGTCGCCATGGACTTCGGCCGCATCACCCTGGACCAGGACCTGATCCTGTACCTCTTCGGTACGCCGGGCCAGGACCGCTTCTGGTTCATGTGGGACGACCTCGTCCGCGGCGCCATCGGCGCGATCGTGCTGGTCGACACGCGCCGCCTCGCCGACTGCTTCCCCGCCGTCGACTACTTCGAGAACAGCGGCCTGCCGTTCGTCGTGGCACTCAACGGCTTCGAGGGGCACCAGCCGTACACCCCCGAGGAAGTCCGCGAGGCCCTCCAGATCGGCCCGGACGCCCCCATCATCACCACCGACGCCCGCCACCGCGCGGACGCCAAGAGCGCACTCATCACGCTCGTCGAGCACGCCCTCATGGCACGGCTCAAGTAACACCCACAGCGCCCGCCCGGCTCAAGCGGCACCACGCAAGTACCACTGGTTCTTCACAACGTGAGAGGGCGGGCTGTGTCATAGGACACGGCCCGCCCTCTTCGTTCATAACGTTTCGACAGACAATTGCCGCCAGTTCGCCACAGGGTGCGTTCGTTTGACGCCGCTGCGCTCACAACTCTCCCCATTTTTGCCGCAGGACGCTCTTTATGTCCGTTTTACGTGGGGCATAAGGCTCTGGGAATGGCCGGTTTCAACTGTTTGGAACACGGCCGTTAACCGTGCTGGAATTCAACGAACTAGCTAGTAGCACCGCCGGAAGGTTGTTGGTCGAGTGAGGCGAAGCAATGCAAGCCCCGCGGATGAACCCGCGCGCGGCAACTTCACCCCGCCGCCGCGAGCGGCCGCGTCGCCTGTCGACGTGCCCGTGGAACCGCCCGCGAGCAAGGGGAGCACCAGCAGGTTCTCCCCCCGCAACTGGCGCGTGCCGACGCGTCTGAACGCCATCCTGCTCGTGCCCGCCCTCGTCGGGCTGGTCATGGGCGGTTTCCAGGTCAAGGGATCCATCGACACCTGGAACGAGGCCAAGGACGCCGAGAAGATAGCCAGGGTCGTCCAGGCGGCCTCCGAATACAGTCAGGCGCTCCTCAACGAGCGCGACCTCAGCGCCGAGCCGCTGCTGAGCGGCCAGCCCGGCAACGAGGTCGTCACCAAGGTTCGCGGGAACACCGACGCGGCCAAGCTGAAGTTCGACCAGGCCGTCGAGGACCTCCCGAAGAACCAGGGCATGGAACGGCGTCTGGAGCTCTTCCGCACGGAGGAGCCCAAGCTGCAGGACGTCCGCAAGAACGCGTACGTGGCCGCGGCCGAGACCCAGAAGAAGGCCCTCCCTTCCGCGCTCGGGCCCATCCCGACCGAAGAGGGCTATGTGCTGGTCCAGCACTACCTCATGCAGTTCGCGAACGAGCTGGGCCTCGGCACCGGCAACGTGACCTCCTACGGCCGCATGGTCTACGCGGTCCAGCTGGCCAAGGCGGCGAACTCGCTGCAGCGCTCCGTGGGCACCCACCTGCTGGTCCGCCCGAGCGCCGACGAGAACGTCCGCAAGGCACAGCTCGTCGCCTTCTCCTCGTACGCCTACCTCGAGGAAATCGCCATCGGCGAGTACGTCGCGGCGGGCACCGAGGAGGACGTGAACCACCTCAAGCAGGTCATGCAGCGCAAGTCCGACGAGGGAGCCACCAAGCTCGCCGAGGCCAAGCGCCAGGCCGAGCAGGCCAACGTCAAGTTCGTGCCGCCGCCCACGGTGGCCAACAAGTCCGTGCTGACGGTCATGACCGAGGCGATAGCCGGCGGCGAGAACAAGACCAAGCTGGCCGCTGCCGGTGTCACGCCCATGGCCTGGCAGGCCGCCGCCACGGCGAAGTTCGACGGCTACGACGAGGTCGAGAAGGAACTCCTCGACAAGGCCGTCAAGGACGCCGTCGCGGTCTCCGACGAGGCCCGCACCGACGCCATCACCAACGGCGCCATCGTGGTCGTCTCCCTGCTCGCCGCCTTCATCCTGGCGGGCATGATGGCCCGCCAGATGGGCCGCGCGATGGCCCGCCTGCGCTCCGCCGCCTTCGACATCGCCGAGCAGCGCCTGCCGATGCTCGTCGACCAGCTCTCGCGCACCGACCCGGGCAAGGTGGACACCCGTGTCCACCCGATCCCGATCGACTCCCAGGACGAGATCGGCGAGGTCGCCCGCGCCTTCGACCAGGTCCACCGGGAAGCGGTCCGGCTCGCCGCCGAGCAGGCGCTCCTGCGAGGGAACGTCAACGCGATCTTCACCAACCTCTCGATGCGCAACCAGTCGCTGATCGAGGGCCAGCTGACCCTCATCACCGACCTGGAGAACAACGAGGCGGACCCGGACCAGCTGGAGAACCTCTTCCGCCTGGACCACCTGGCCACCCGTATGCGCCGCAACGGCGAGAACCTCCTCATCCTCGCGGGTGAGAACCCGGGCCGCCGCTGGGACCAGCCGGTGCCCCTCGTCGACGTCCTGCGCGCCGCCTCCTCCGAGGTGGAGCAGTACGAGCGCATCGAGCTCTCCGGTGTCTCCGACGCCGAGATCCACGGCCAGGCCGTGACCGACCTCGTGCACCTGCTCGCCGAGCTGCTGGAGAACGCCACCACGTTCTCCTCCCCGCAGACCAAGGTCCGCGTCAACGCCACGCGTCTGCCCGACGGCCGCGTGATGGTCGAGATCCACGACAAGGGCATCGGCCTCACCGCCGAGGACTTCGCGGACATCAACCACAAGCTCGCCAACCCGCCGACCGTGGACGCCGCGATCTCGCAGCGCATGGGTCTGTTCGTGGTCGGCCGGCTGGCGGACCGCCACAGCATCCGCGTCCAGCTGCGCCCCTCGGGCGAGGCGGCCGGCACGACCTCGCTGGTCATGCTCCCCGACGCCATCACCCACGGTGGCGGTGGCGAGGGCATTCCGGACGACGACTTCACCGTCTCCTCGATCATCCCGGAGCAGAAGGCCCAGCAGGCCGCGCCGCTGCGCACGGCCGCCGAGCTCGGTTTCGACGACTCCCGCTACGACCAGCAGGGCGGCGACCCCCGCGATCTCGACCCGGTCGGGCGGTCCCTCGTACGCGAGGAGCGGCGTGCCGCGCTCGAGGCCCAGGTCGGCTACCCGCAGGACCAGCAGGAGCGGTACGGCGACCAGGCCGAGCAGCAGTATGCGGAACCTCAGCCTGAGCACGGGTACCAGCCGTACCAGGGCTACGAGCAGCAGCCCGAGCAGGGCTACGACACCTCGTACGACGCACCGCAGGCGCAGCAGGGCTACGACGCGTACCCGCAGCAGGGTTACTCCTATCCGGAAGCCGGGTACGAGGATCAGCAGCAGGATGCCCAGTCCTACGACGGTGGCTACGAAGCCCAGTCGGAGCAGGCAGACTGGCCCCAGCAGAACACCTACCCGGCGGCCTACCAGCAGGATTACGGGACCGAATCGGAATCCCCGGCCGGTCCCGAACGGGCCCCGGACCGCGTAGGCTTCGACCGTCCGGGAGCCGCTGCCGACACCGGTCACGAGGTGACCGGAGCGGGCCTGCCGCGCCGCGGCAGCCAGCAGCAGTGGCAGCCGGCACAGCAGGAAGCGGAGTCCAAGGGATCCCTCTTCGAGCAGCGGCCGCAGCGTCAGCAGCAGCCCGCGGCCCCGGAGCGGGCCCCGGAGGAAAAGGAAGCCGGCACGGCCTGGCGTTCGGGCAACGACGAGCGCTGGCAGCAGGCCTCCAAACTCCGTGAGCCGAAGGCGGGCGGGGTCACCCCGTCCGGTCTCCCTCGGCGGGTGCCCAAGGCCAACCTGGTCGAGGGTGCTGCGGAGACGACCCCGCAGGGCGGCCCCCAGGTCTCCCGCGCCCCGGAGGACGTCCGCGGCAGGTTGAGCAACCTGCGGCGCGGTGTCCAGCAGGGACGCAGCGCGGGTTCCGAGCAGTCAAGTAACAGCTATGACCAGGAGCGTTAGTGTGAGCCCGATGAGCCAGGCGGCACAGAACCTGAACTGGTTGATCACCAACTTCGTGGACAACACCCCTGGGGTGTCCCACACGGTGGTGGTCTCCGCCGACGGCCTTCTTCTGGCGATGTCCGACGGTTTCCCGCGGGACCGCGCCGATCAGCTGGCGGCCGTGGCCTCCGGTCTGACGTCGCTGACCGCAGGAGCCTCCCGCATCTTCGAGGGTGGCGCCGTCAACCAGACCGTCGTCGAGATGGACCGAGGGTTCCTTTTCCTCATGTCCGTCTCGGACGGATCTTCGCTCGCGGTGCTCGCGCACCCCGAGTGCGACATCGGCCTCGTGGGCTACGAGATGGCTCTTCTGGTGGATCGCGCGGGCAGTGTCCTCACCCCGGACCTGCGCGCCGAGCTGCAGGGCAGTCTTCTCAACTAGCAGACAGGCAGTGCGTTTCGCGTCATCGCACCATAGGGTGCGGTGGCGCGGTTCCACAGGGAGTACTGCGTTCTTGGAGTCGGAGGAGGAAACGTGACAACACCCGGAGGACATCCTTATGGCGGCGCGCAGCAGCCGCAGGGTGGGCACGACCAGAACCGCTTCAACTTCCCCTCCGCTCCCAGCCGGCCCGTGCCGGAGCACAACCCGTACCAGCAGCAGCCGTACGGACAGCCCCAGCCGCCTCAGCAGCCCCAGATGCCTCAGCAGCAGCCTCCGCGCGCCGCGCGGCAGCCGGCTCCGAAGGCACACAACCCGCTGGTGCGTCCGTACGCGATGACCGGTGGCCGTACCCGGCCGCGCTACCAGCTCGCCATCGAGGCACTGGTCAGTACCACGGCGGATCCCGCGCGGCTGCAAGGGCAGTTGCCCGAGCACCAGCGCATCTGCCGCCTGTGCCAGGAGATCAAATCCGTAGCGGAGATCTCGGCACTTCTCTCCATTCCTCTTGGTGTCGCCCGGATCCTCGTCGCCGACCTGGCGGAGGCCGGCCTTGTCGCCATTCATCAGCCCGGCGGCGACGAGTCTGCCGGCGGCCAGCCAGATGTGACACTGCTCGAAAGGGTGCTCAGTGGACTTCGCAAGCTCTAACGGCGGAGCGGCTCCCGCTCGCTCCACCACCTCCGCGAAGATCGTGGTGGCGGGCGGCTTCGGCGTGGGCAAGACCACGTTCGTCGGCGCGGTCTCCGAGATCAACCCCCTGCGCACCGAAGCCGTCATGACCAGCGCCTCCGCCGGAATCGACGACCTCACCCACACCGGTGACAAGACGACGACGACCGTCGCCATGGACTTCGGCCGCATCACCCTGGACCAGGACCTGATCCTGTACCTCTTCGGTACGCCGGGCCAGGACCGCTTCTGGTTCATGTGGGACGACCTCGTCCGCGGCGCCATCGGCGCCGTGGTGCTCGTGGACACGCGCCGCCTCGCCGACTGCTTCCCCGCCGTCGACTACTTCGAGAACAGCGGCCTGCCGTTCGTCATCGCCCTCAACGGCTTCGACGGGCACCAGCCGTACACTCCGGAGGAAGTCCGCGAGGCCCTCCAGATCGGCCCGGACGCCCCGATCATCACCACCGACGCCCGCCACCGCGCGGACGCCAAGAGCGCGCTCATCACGCTCGTGGAGCACGCCCTCATGGCGCGCCTGCGGTAGTCCCGGCGCCCTCGCGGCATCGCAGCATCCGAAAGGCCCCCGTGTCATCGACGCGGGGGCCTTCGCGCGTGTACGGGTGCCCGTGCCGGGACGCCTACGGGTCCTACGGGTACCCGGTCTCGGCGCACCAAGCGGAAGGCCCCGCACCCTGGACGGGGTGCGGGGCCTTCTGGGCTGTGGGAATCAGCCCTGCCAGCTGTGGGGGGCGCGGAAGCCGGGGGTGCGTTCGAGGCGGCGCCAGCCGGCCTGGGAGCGGGGGGTGGTGACGGTTTCGGGGGTGTG
>NZ_JBHWUO010000013.1:0-189363 GCF_042736975.1 Streptomyces sp. NPDC059989 | reverse complement strand
GACCCCCTGGCAACGACCCCGCTTACTAGTGGTCCTCGCAGCCGGGGCGGAACGGCCCCCCGGGGCCCGGATGGCCGTCCGTGCAGGTGAGAGCCCGTATGGAAGGGTGCATACGGGACCTTTAAGGGCTACGATCCCGGTTCGTATGTGACCTGGGTCCTGTGGGGCGGGTCACCGGCGGAGCGCCCGAATCTCACCGAATGTGACCATCCGTACCCCTTCGAGAGGCCCAACCGGATGTCCGAATTAGCTAAGAATCAACGGATATAGGCGGGGCCGAAGGCTGCATTCCTGGGGCGCCGCACGCCGGGAGGCCGGAGGAGCCCACGGTGTCGTGCCGGCCGTGCACGAGGAGCCGCGGCCGGCCGGGCCGTGGCAGCGGTGACCGCTCCGGAGACGGCGGTCAGGCCATGGCGTTCCAGGCCGTCGTGAGCCCGTCCAGCCACGCGGGCGGCAGCTCTGCGGCGTCCCACTCCTCCCCCAGCTCCTGCGGCGCGGCGTCGAGCCGCTCCAGCACGGCGATGCTCGTAGCGGAGTGGACGAGCGAATAGCGGCCGTGCACGGCGATGGCGCTGCCCGGTCCGAACGCCGCGAACAGTCGCTCCAGCCGGGCCCGGTGCGCCTCGGCGAAGTCCGTCAGCCGCCCGGCGTACCCGGCCCGCTGCCGGAGGCTCATCGTGCCGAGGACCGCCGCGAGCACCTCGTCGGTCACCTCCGGATCCAGCTCCGAGACCGATGTGTACGACAAGTACAGAGGTGTGAGCGCCACCAGCGCCCGCTCCACCTCCATGCGCCCGGCCCGCGGACGCTCCCCCGCCGGGCCCGGGTGCCCGTCCGCCCCCACGACCTGTGCCAGGGTCCGCTCGGCTACGGCGCCGAGCTCCCCCAGAACGGCCCCCGCACCGTCGAGCCAGCCCGCCCCGTACGCCTCGCCCTTGTCCCCCGGCGCGCTCCGGACGCCGCCGCTCAGCTCCTTGTGCGCGAGAGCCAGTGCACCCGCCTCTACGAGCCCGATCAGTTCCCGCGCATCACCGGAAGGGACCCCCGCCCGCGCGAGGAGCTGCAACAGCGTCGTCCTCGCGTTGTCGACACTGACCTCGTCCGGCCACTGCCGTCCCTCGTCGGCCGTGCTCATCAAGCCCTCCTCATCGCTCGGGTGGTGCGATGTGTGCAACGAGATCGCTCCCCTCGACGTTCCAAAGCCCGACAGCCGGGCTGTGTTCCCCGGCCGCGCAGCCCAGGCGGGCCTCGCCGCCGCCCGTGTGCGCCGACCGTCAGGTGACGGTGATGCGCACAACGTACGGCCCGTCGGTGCTGATCGTCTGCACTTGTTCCCACGGGTCCCCTCGGGAGAGGGCTCCCCCGCCACCCGCCGCTCTGCTGCCCTACTCTTCCCAGGTGAAGCGCATCCTTGTCGCCGGCATCAGCGGGGCCGGGAAGACCACCATGGCGCGGGCTCTCGCCGGACGGCTTCGGCTGCCGTTCCATGAGATGGACGCCCTGAACTTCGTCGGGCCGGACTGGGCGACCAACCCCGATCTGCGGGAGCAGGTGGCCGCGATCGCCGCCACCCCGGGGTGGATCTTCGACTCCTTCGGGTACCCGGAAGTCCGCGATGTGATGTGGCAGCACGCCGACACGGTGGTCTGGCTCGACTATTCGAAAGCCGTCGTCATGCCCCGCATCCTGCGCAGGTCGTTGCGCCGGACCGTGCTGCGCGAGCGGATCTTCGGCGGCAACGTGGAGACCCTGTCCGGCTGGTTCAGGAGCGACCACCCTGCCTGGTGGGCCTGGTCCCAGCACGCGGGGCGGCGAGCGGAGATCGAACTCCGCACTCAGGATCCCCGCTTCGCGCCGCTCCACGTCATCCGCTTCCGCTCTCCTCAGCGTGCCCACGAGTGGCTGCGAACACTCGATGAAGCTGGATGAGTGTGTCGCCTGACCGTCGTCCTCCGCGGAAATCTGCACCCGTCTGGGCGAAATCTTGATCAGATACTGCACGTCGCGCACCAAGGCAAGCCAAGGTCTCTTCTGAGGAAACGGGCTCGAAGAAGGGACTGCCACAGTGCATTTGAGGCGTACGGGAACGCTCCTTGGCGCAGCCGCGCTGACCATGCTGACGATCCCGGCCAACGCTCACGCCGCAGCAATCGCCTGTGGCGGAGGCACATCGACCGGCCGTGTGGCCATCAACGGCTGCATCAGTGCCCAGCGGGGATCCGTCGGCGAATTCCCCAGTCGAGAGATCACGGCGTACATCAAGGCGCGCAACACTGGAGCGAAAGGGCTCAACGTCTCCTACGAGGCGTTCTTCCGCGTCGTCGATGGGGGTCACTGGGAGAAACTAGGCAACGGTCGCGCCTACGTCCGGGCCGGCGAGGCCATCGGCCCTGTCGAAGTGGGGAGTTCGACGCGAGTCTGCGGCCCCGTGAAGGTCGAAATCCGGGTACATGCGCGAGCCGACGGCGCTGCCTGGAGCGGCTGGTCTCCCGCAGCCACGAAGCAGTGCCAGACCTGAGCGTTCTGGCCTAGGGCGCCGCGCACCGCCCCTCATGCTCGGAATGGCATCCCGCCGTCGGGGCGGTGCGCCGGCGTTGCGAGGATCGTGCAGATGTCGTCCTCGCTGCACGAGGCCGGGTCGACCTGGGCGGCTCGTCGGGCGAGTCCGCGCAGCGCCTCGCGCGTCGTGGCCAGCTCGGCCAGGCGTCGCTCGATGTCGGCGAGGCGCTGGTCGATCAGCGCGGTGACGTGCTCGCAGGGCGCCTGGCCGCCGTCGCGCAGGGCGAGGACGGAGCGGATCTCGGCCAGAGTGAGCCCTGCGCCCTGGGCGTCGCGGATGAAGGCGAGTCGGGCCGGGGTCTGCTCCGGGTAGTCGCGGTAGCCGCCGGGGGTGCGCGGCGGCGCGGGCAGCAGACCGGCCTGCTCGTAGAAGCGGATGGTCTTGGCGGTCAGCCCACTGGCTGTCGCGAGGTCACCGATGAGCATGCTCCCAGGCTACGCCTTGACCTTCCAGTGCACTGGAAGGTCTACGGTCGTCACAAAGGTTCTGAGCTGGGAGGACGCTCATGCGGATCACCGTGCTGGCGGTGCCGGACTGCCCCCATGCCCCCGTGATCGAGGAACGGATCGCCCGCGCGGGCCGTGACCGCGGCGCGAAGGTGGAACGGGTCGAGGTCGCCGATGAGGAGCAGGCTGTCCTGCTCGGAATGACCGGTTCGCCTACCGTGCTGATCGACGGTGTGGACCCCTTCGCCGTCCCCGGTGCACCCGCGTCCGCGTCCCTGTCCTGCCGCCTGTACCGGGGGCCGGACGGCCGGGTCGAGGGCGCGCCGAGCGTCGCCGATCTGCGGCGCGCGCTGATTGCGGCGGACACCGCCAAGGACTGCGCGTGTCCGCCGACGGATGCCGCCGGCCGCGGCGGCCGGGGGCGTCTCGCACCCGTGGCCGGCGGGCTGCGCGCCGTCCAGCAAGCGGTACTCCGCCACTTCGCGGGTGGCGCAGGCGCACCCTCGCCGACCGAACTGCAGGCCGCGGCCGCCGTACACGGCCGTGCCGCCGCCGAGGTCCTGGCCGATCTGGCGGCCGAGGACTTCCTCACCCTCGACGATCACGGCCGCATCCGGGCCGCCTACCCGTTCTCCGCCGTACCCACCTGCCACCGCGTCCGGCTCGCCGACGGCATCGAAGTGTGGGCCATGTGCGCGGTCGACGCGCTGGGCATCCCCGACATGCTCGGCACCGACGCCGTGATCACCTCCGCCGACCCGGTCACCGGCGAGACCATCACCGTCACCTCCACCGCCGGGCACATGACCTGGCAGCCGTCCAGCGCCGTCGTCCACATCGGCCAACGCTCCGGTCCCGGGGCCGCGGCCGACATCGCCTGCGGAGCCCTGAACTTCTTCACCAGCCGCCGCACCGCGCACACCTGGGCCCAACAGAACCCCGACCACACGGGCACGCCCGTCGACCACGCCCAGGCCGAAGCCCTGGGACGCTCCATCTTCGGCTCCCTGCTGACAGCATCGGAGCCGGTCTGAGCCGCAGACACAGACACAGACGAGGACAATGACCGGCATGCGCATCCGCATTGACGCTGTCGACCTGCCCGGCCTTACCTGCCCGCCCGAGGGACAGGCCGACGACGGGGCTGCCTACCGCAACATCCACGTCGCCGTACAGCGCCGCGACCGCCCCGCCGAGCTCCTCGACCCGCAGCCCGGCGACGCGGCCTCCGCAACCTGGACCCTGGAGTGCACCACGAGCGGCTCACCGACCGGCATCGACGTGAAGGGCCCCTACGTGCAAGGCCGTCCGGGGAGCCGGTTCATCTACCTGTCGTGGGGCACCATCGATGACACGGCTTCCTTCACCATGTTTCGCCGCGCCAAGCTCATGCTCGACGCCGTGCCCGTCCCCGTGCTCGATGCCGCCGTACGCAGCGGCCTGCTGGTGGGCCGCCTCGGCCTGACCGACGCGTGCGGCGCTCCCCTGTGCGCACGGGTCGTACCCCCGACCATCACCTGGAGACCCGCCACTTAGGACTTGTCCGGGCGATCTTGGATACCGAGGGGCAGGTCCCGCTGACGGCCACCTAGGATCCGTGCATGATCGCTGATCTGCAATGTGTAGTGCTGGACTGCTCGGATCCGGCGGGACTCGCCGAGTTCTACCGATCGCTGCTCGGCGGGACCGTCAATCAGCAGGATCGGCGGTGGGCAGTCGGCGACGGCTGGGCGACGTTGCACACGTCCTCCGGTCTCGTGTTCGCCTTCCAGCGGTCAGTGGACTATCGGCCGCCTCTGTGGCCGGACCCCGCCCGTCCCCAGCAGTTCCACATGGACTTCGGCGTTGCGGACCTGGACCAAGCCCAGGAACAGGTGCTGGCCATGGGGGCGACCGTATTGGACGGCGGTTCCGAGAGACGGAGCTGGCGTATCTATGCCGATCCCGCAGGGCATCCGTTCTGCCTGGTCCGTCACTGAGGACAGGTCACGGTTCCAGTCGCGGCAGGGCCCGCGGTGTGCGGACGGCGAGACCGGGCATCCGGTGGGCTGCGCCTCGCAGGTGCCGGAGTCGTCAAGCCTTGGTGCAGTCTCCGATGCTGCCCCAGCGGAGCCAGGTGGGGACCGTGTTTCCGTTGTCGATGAGGATCGCGTACCGGGTGTAGGGCCAGTTTGCCCAGGTCTTCGCTTCGGCGGTGACTTGCACGCATGTCTTCTGTGCGGCCATGCGGCCCCAGTTGGTCTGGGTGTTGTCGTCCCACTGGGGCTTTTCCGCCCACACGTACATGACTCTGTTGTGCGGGTCGAGTCCGACGCTGGTGTTGTCGTTGCCGAGCTGCTTTTCGGCGCCGGTGTTGAGCGTGTTCCACTCGGCGGTGACGGCCTTGAGGACGTCGGTGGCGACGCGGACCTCGTCACGGTCGGTGGAGGGGATCTGGGCGGCGGAGAACCCGGCCAGGTCGGGCTTCCACCCTGTCGCCTGCCCGTCCCCCGCGCCCGCGTTTGCGGGCCGGTCGTTGTGGGTGGTGGCGCAGTTCGAGTTGGTGACGAAGTTGTCGTCCCACAGGATGCTCGGCTTGGCCGGGTCGGTGGTGTCGATGAGGATGATCTTGTCGTAGCCCAGGTTCGTATACATGGCGCGCGCTCCTTCCCAGCCTCCCTTGAACTGGCGCATGGAGATGCAGGTCATCTTGGCGAGTTCGCTCACCTGGTAGCTGTTCATGATCTCGGCCTTGTTGCGGACGGTCACCTCGACGTACACCTCCCTCCGCTTCTCGTGGAACGTGACCACGGGCTGGGCGGCCGAGGTGGGAAGAACCCCGTCGGGGCCTCCCTGCCCGTATCCGAGGTCGTGCTGGAGGCCGCGTTCCACTTCGTTTTCCTGCTCGCCCTTGGCCCGCCGGGATTCCTTCCACGTGGCCAGGCTCGCCTCCCCCGAATCGGTCTTCGCCGTGTCCTGACGCGACTTGTCGGCTGCGCTCATCAGCGGGTCCGGCTGCGTCGTCGTGTTCGTTGTGTTCGTTGTGTTCGACGGCGTCGCGGAGTTGCCCTGAGCGTTGCCGCGCCGGCTGCGACCGTCCTCACCCGTGTCGAGTGCTGCGATGCCGCCGGTCAGCCCACCCGCGACGGCCGCAGCCACCGCGACCCCGACCACGACCCGCTTCAGGGACCTGGGCGGGGCGTGCCAGGTCGGGTCGTCCAGACTGGGCATGTCCCACTCGGCTGCGATGAGGTCACCGACCATCGTGGGCGCGCCGCCCTGCGCTATGGCCTGCGTGGCCTGAGCGGAGAGGAGGAGGGCGCACTGCTCGGCCGCTTCCTCGGCTGTGGGCCGGTCCTCGGGCTCCTTGGTCAGGGCCTGCTCCACGATGCGGCGCAGCTCGTCGGGTATGCCGTCCAGGTCGGCCTCGCCCGACATGACCCGGAAGGCGACCACGTCCGGGGCTCCGGTGCCGAACGGGAGACGGCCTGTGGCCGCATAGGCGATGAGCGCACCCCAGGCGAACACGTCCCCGGCCGGCCCCGCCGTGCCGGTGCGGTACTGCTCGGGGCTGATCCAGCCCGGGGTGCCGGTCATCACGCCGGTCCGGGTAACGCTCGTGCCGTCCGCGGCGTGGGCGATGCCAAAGTCCAGGACGCGGGGCCCAGCCGGGGACAGGATCACGTTCTGCGGCTTCACGTCCCGGTGCACCACACCAGCCTGGTGGATCGCGGCCAGCGCCTGCGCAGTACCAGTGGCCAGCGCGTACAGGGAGCCGCCTGTAGGCGGCCCATAGGCGGTCAGGTGCTGGTTCAGAGTCGGGCCGGGCGCGTACTCGGTGGCCAGCCACGGGGCTTCGGCCTCCGGGTCGGCGGCCAGCAGCGGGATCAGGCACGGGCCGGACACCCGGGCCGACAGCTGAACCTCACGGCGGAACCGGGCCCGGAACTCCGCATCCTGCGCCTGCGCGGCGTGGATGACCTTCACCGCGACCCTGACGCCCTGCGGGTCGAGAGCGGCGTGGACGGTGCCCATACCGCCGGAGCCGAGACGCCCGATGACCCGGTAGGGGCCGATCTTCTTCGGGTCACCAGGACGGGCAGGGTGAACCCGCCCACCAGAGCTGATGCTGCTCAAGGGAGCCTTTCCTTCATGTGATTGGGCAGAACGGGGCTGGGCGGGTCGCATTGCGGGTACGCCCGCCCAGCCCCGTGTCCGGCGGCGGATGTTATCTGCGGATCGCCGGGCGTGCGTGGCCGTCTCAGAGGACGGGCGCTTGGGTTTGCTGGTCCTCAGGACCCTTTGTTCTCACGCCACTTCTCGTACTGCTCCCAGTAGGGGTAGCAGTCCGAGGAGCGTCTCCCTCTGTTCGCTCGGTGGTGTGCCAGCAGACGGTCCACGGGTTGGGTTCCTTGCGGTGAGGTAGTCCAAGGAGCTGTGCTTGCGGCTCCCTGCGCCGGTGTCGAGGCGGAGTTCGTATCCCGCCGACTTGGCTGCCATGGAGGCATCGACGAAGCTCTTGCCCTGCTGGTCGGCCAGCGGCGGTGGTCCGTCACCTGCTCCGCAGCCCGTGAGGAGCAGGGCAGGGAGTACGAGGGCAGCGGCCATGGCGGTGCGCTTCACAGGGGTCTCCTTCAAGGGGGAAGGCGGCTTCTTGGCCCGTGCTGCCGTGGACGGACGGCGGATCGGCGGGGATGGCGGTGAACAACGGTTCCCTGGGCGTCGTACACGGTGACGGTGGTTCCCGAGCGCATGTCTTGGTATCCGCCGGTCCCGGAGCAGCCGTTCTCCCGGGAGGAGACCCTGCCGATGGAGCTCTTCTCGCCTCGGGCGGTCATGGTGCCGGTGAGGGTGAAGACGCCGGGCTCCTTGGGCTGGGGCGTGTCCTCGGGGGCGGTGGCGAGGTAAGTGATGCCGCTGCCGAGGATCGCTCCGGCGAGGAGTCCGGCGGCGGCCGGTACGAGCCGGCGGTTGCGGGGCGCGGGCGTCGGCGGCGCCGCTATTTGGGTGCCGTACGGGGGCGGGTAGCCGTAGCCCGGGGGTGGGGTGATCGCGGGGTCGTGCTGGGGCGGCTTCACCGGCATGGGTGGAAGAGCGGTCTCGCCTGCTGCGAGGCTGTCGGGCTGGTCGGACATGAGGTGATCGATCCTTCGGTCTATCCCCGCGTGGGCGGGACGGATTGTCGGGCTGCCCTTCCCGTCAGTGCGCGGTTTCGGTGGTGACGACCATGGCCATGCAGGAGCCGAGGGTGGAGTTCTCCTCGGGGGCGAGGTAGGTGACCGTCTTGGATGCGCCTGCTGCGAGGGTGAGGGGTTCGGGCTTCTTGGTCTTCTGACTGTCGATGGAGGCGCCGTCGACGCGGATGTGGAAGGTGACGGAGCCGGAGGAGGGGTTCGTCAGCCGGATCGAGGACATGAGGCGGCGCATCATGCCGTTCGGGGAGGTCTTGGAGGTGTAGTTCCCGGCCGGTACGCAGTCGACGATCCTGCCGGTGACGGGGCTCTTGCCTCCGGGCTTGGCGCGCTTTTCGGGGCCGGTGGCCTTAGCGCCTGCGATGCCTTCCTGGCAGCCCTTCATCCAGTCTTCGTTGTAGCCCTCACCTGTGTAGGCGTCTGCGCAGAGCAGGTTGGGGGCGACGATGCCTGCGGCGCTGTCGTAGATGTTCTTGCCGGTGTCGTAGCCGTCTTTGTAGTCGGCGGAGGCTGCGGCTTCGGCGGGGTCTGGGCTGTCGAAGGCTCCGGTGGCGGCTGCTGCGACGGCTGCTATGGCCAGGCCCGTGCAGACCGCGATGGCGATGGTGCGGGCGCGGGGGCGGCGGCGTCTGGGGGGCGCGACCACGGTGGGCTGGTAGGCGGGCGGTTCGGGGATGGTCACGGGGGTGTTCCTCGGTGGTGTGCGTAGGGCTGGCCCGGGGCCGGGCGGGGATTGTGAGCGGTGCGCCCACGGCCATTACCTTCGGTAAGCGGGCGGTGGATGCTAACCAGGTATGGGCGACACCTGAAGGGCCGTCTCACACCCTGGGAGGGGGTTGGCCGACGGCGCCGCGGATCTCCGGGCGTGCACATCAACGCCCGCCCGGCAGGCCGTCAGTAGCTCGTGATCTCTGCGTTCTCGACGGCGGTGGCCAGGGCTTCGACGTGCATGTCCTGGTCGCCCCTGATGCGGTTGTCGCCGACTTCGTTCTCGAACTCCACGAAGCTCCGCGGAGCGCCTTCGAGGAGCACGAGCTCCCGCGGCGGCACGTCGTGTGTGGTGAGCCCACGGGACGGGCCCACGCTGCCGCCATTGGTCCGGTCCGGGTGTTCTCGTATCGCATCCGCAGGTACGGAACCGGAGGCCGGGAGACGATCGTCGGCCGCAGCGTGCGTTTGAACCGCAGAACCGCCTCCTCCAGGCTCCTCCGCGGAACTCGCACTGGTACGCCGGGAAGACAGCTGAGACGACCTCGTTCAGGGCCTCGTTTCGCCCGTGGTGGTAGCCGTGCACGGGCGGCGAAGCCGCTGCCACGGCGTCGAACCACGGTGACCACCTTCCCGGGGACACCGCGCCCGGTGCGGCGTACGCTCGTCGGAGGGGACTGGTGGTCGACACGTTGAGGTGGGCGGCAGGGCTCCGGGGCGAGCCGGACCGCGACGAGACCGCGGGAGGATCCATGACCGCGCTCGGTGATCTGATCGAGATCGACGACAGGACCGTGCTGGTCCTCGGGCAGGAGCTGGATGTCGAGCACGATCAACCGGACGTCGCCAACGCCCTCGTACACCGGGTCGGCGACACCCTGGTGCTTGTCGACACCGGCGTCACGGCGGCCTTCCGCGCGGCGCTGCGGGCGGCGATCGACCGGGTCGGGCCCTTCTCGCGGGCACTGGTGCTGACCACGCACGGCCATCTCGACCACGTCGGCAACAACGACCTGGTCGACGAGCTGGGCGTGCCGGTCGAGCACTACGTACCCGCCCTTGACCTCGACCAGATGCGGGACCCGGCGTCGTACTGGGTGCGGTCCTTCGAGCGCATCGCCTGGGTGACGGCCCTGCCCGCGCCGCCCGCATTGGCCGGCAAGCTGATGTCGCTCTTCCAGCCGATGCGACCCTTCGGCGCGACGACCCGGACCTACGAGGAGCGACCGCTGGAACGGATTCGGATCGGCTCGCTTCGCTTCACCGGCTGGACCTTCGCCGACGGCGCGGTCCGCGTGCTGCGCAGCCAGGGCCACTGCGCCGGGCACGTGATCGTGCACCTGCGGGACTGCGGCGTCCTTCACCTGTCCGACGAGGGCAACGGGGCCTGCGGTGCGATGGCTGACGCCGACCAGCTGAAGATCCAGACCGCTCTCGGCGCCGTCGCTCTCCTCTTCGAGGAGGGAGAAGCCGAACTCCTCACGGACGGGCACACCTTCGCCGTGCGCCGTGGCGCCGAGGTCGTGTCCTACCTGGACGGGCTGCTGGAGCAGGCCACCGCCCTGCAGGCGGCGGCGCTCGGGCTGGCCGGGGAGAGCAGGCAGGTTCGGCCCGGCGAGTTCACCACCCGCTACGCGCAGGCCATCGCCGAACTGGGGGTCGGCGGCGCCAACCCGAATCCGATGTTCACCGCCATGATGGCCGTCAACCAGCTCCGCGAGCTCGGACTGCGCCCGGAGTCCGACGGCGTCGACGCGCCCTGGTCCCGACCCACGCTCCAAGACCTCGCGCCGGCTCGGCACGGACGCTGAGGACCGACGCACCGACGCACACCATCAGCAGCGTCAGATCTGTGGTGGGACCCGTTAGGCTCAAGCGCCCGCGTTCACTCCGTCGCCGACCGAGGACCATCCATGCCCCTCGTTTCGAGCCGCCGCGGCAGAATAGCCGTCGCGTCCGTCAGCTTCACCACGGCCATCGCCCTGCTCGTGTTCCTGGGCATCCACCTCAGCCAGGGCTACGACGCACAGAACCTCCCCCAGAGCAGTTGGGGAGGGTGGCGGATCGAGCACATCCAGGGCTGGGTCGCGAGGATCCGCGTCAACCGCTGGGTCAACGCGGCGGAGGCGGACGTACGACTGGGCAAATCACAGCAGGTGTTCCTCAACGCGTACGGGGCAACAGCCACCGAGACCACCGTCCCTGAGGACGTCACCTTCACGCTCACCCCTGACGGCAGACTCACGGTGAACCTCACGTAGCTTGCCGGCCAGCGCCTCACTGCCGGACGGCATCCCTGCAACCCATGGCACAGAGTGGCACCGTCCGGTGCCATCCGGCGCCATTACGCGCCCCAGAAGGCGCAGTGGCGGGCATGGCGCCACAGTGACTCAGATCGAGTATTTCACATTCTCGCAGGTCAGAGCGGTCACCCTCAGATTGACGCCACATGCGACGCCATCAGCCTTGCAGGCGGTGCCACGCTGATGCCATTATGGCGTCATGGATCTGACCCCCTATGTCGACACCCTCCGCCGCGAACTAGCGGTGGCCGCCGAAGCCGGCGGGGAAGAAGCCCGCGAGCTGGCCGATCGGCTCACCGCTCCGCTGGAGTCGGCGACCCGTCTGACCATGCTCAATGTTCTCTCCGCCGCGATGGACGAGATCACCCGCGAGCTCGCCCCCGGCTCGGTCGACGTACGGCTGCGCGGGGTCGACCCCGACTTCGTGGTGACGCTGCCGCCGACCGACGGCGGCAGCGGCCTTGCGGAGCCGGTCGCGCCCGTTGAACCGCTCAAGGCACCGGCGCCCGCCGAGGGCGACGAGGGCGGCACCGCCCGCGTCAATCTGCGCCTGCCGGCCCACCTCAAGGCGCGGGCCGAGGAGGCCGCGAGCCGCGAGGGCCTGTCGGTCAACGCGTGGCTGGTCCGGGCCGTGTCGGCCGCGGTCGAAGGCGGTGGCACGCCGCGTGCGCCGGAGAGGGCCCGCACCATCGGACAGAGCTTCACGGGCTGGGTGCGCTAGCCGCGCCCGCTCCCGCGCCCGCCTCGTTTCACCCACACCACGTCCCACCAGCGGGGACGACCCCAGGACTCATGAGGACGGTACAGCCATGCCTTCTTTCGACACTCCCGAACCGATTTCGGCCACCGCCCACGTGGACGCCGGTTCCATCCGGTTCACCGCGGGCGACCGTCTCGACACGGTCGTCGAGGTACGGCCCCGCGACCCGAAGCGGGACCAGGACGTGCGGTCGGCCGACCAGACCGAGGTCACGTACGCGGGCGGCGTCCTGACGGTCAGGACTCCCAAGCAGCGCTACCTCTTCGGGCGCACCGGCACCGTGGACGTGACGGTCGAACTGCCCACGGGCTCGCGCGTCGACATGACCGGCGCCTGGGCCCAGGTGCTCGGCGAAGGCCGGCTCGGCGAGGTCCACGTGAAGACCTCGTCCGGTGACGTCCGCCTCAACACGACCGGGCCGCTCCAACTGACCGCCTCCCACGGCTCGATCACCGTCGACCGGATCGAGGGCTCGGCCGAGATCAGCACCAGCTCCGGCAGCCTGCGCGTCGGCACCGTCGACGGCCCCGCAGTCCTGAAGAACTCGCACGGCACCACGACCGTCGGCGCCGCGACCGGCAACCTGCGGGTGAGCGGCTCCAACGGCGACATCGACATCACGCGCGCCGAGGGCTCGGTCGCCGCCACCACCGCCCATGGCACCCTGCGCGTCGCCGAAGTCGTTCGCGGCACCGTCCAGTTGGAGACGTCCTACGGCTCCATCGAGGTCGGCATCCGCGAGGGCACTGCCGCCTGGCTCGACGTCAACTCCAACCACGGGCAGGTACGCAACACACTCACCGCCTCCGAGGCACCGGAGACGACCGAGGAGACCGTCGAGGTCCGCGCCCGGACCCGTTACGGCAACATCGACGTGCGTCGCGCCCAGGCCTGACCGAAAACCGGCCCCCGCGAACTCGCCCCCCGCCCCTCGCCCCTTCGCTCAACTCCTCAGCCCCTCAGCCTCCGAACGGAGGGCTCCATGCCTTCTTCTGTCATGCCCACGCCAAGGCGAACTGGCGGCCTGCCGCCGTCGCCCGCTACCGCCGTCTCCACCCTCGGTCTGCGCAAGTCGTACGGCGACAAGACCGTGCTCGACGGCATCGATCTGCACATCCCGGCCGGGTCCGTGTTCGCACTGCTCGGGCCGAACGGTGCCGGCAAGACCACCGTCGTCAAGATCCTCTCCACGCTCATCGCCGCCGACGGCGGCCAGGCCGAAGTCGCGGGCCACGACCTCGCCACCGACCCGCAGGCGGTCCGCGCCGCGATCGGTGTCACCGGGCAGTTCTCCGCCGTGGACGGCCTGATCACCGGCGAGGAGAACATGCTCCTGATGGCGGACCTGCACCACCTGTCCAAGCGCGAGGGGCGGCGGGTCGCAGCCGAGCTGCTGGAACGGTTCGACCTGGTCGAGGCCGCGAAGAAGCCCGCCTCCACCTACTCAGGCGGCATGAAGCGCCGCCTGGACATCGCGATGACCCTGGTGGGCAACCCGCGGATCATCTTCCTCGACGAGCCCACCACCGGCCTGGACCCGCGCTCCCGCCACAACATGTGGCAGATCATCCGCGAGCTGGTCTCCGACGGCGTCACCGTCTTCCTCACCACCCAGTACCTGGAGGAGGCCGACCAGCTCGCCGACCGCATCGCCGTACTCAACGACGGCAAGATCGCCGCCCAGGGCACCGCCGAAGAACTCAAGCGGCTGATCCCCGGCGGGCACGTCCGGCTCCGCTTCTCCGACCCGGCCGCCTACCAGAGCGCCGCCTCCGCACTGCGCGAGGTCACCCGGGACGAGGACTCTCTCGCGCTGCAGATCCCCAGCGACGGCACCCAGCGCGAGCTCCGCTCCATTCTCGACCGGCTGGACTCAATCGGCATCGAGGCAGACGAGCTGACCGTGCACACCCCCGACCTCGACGACGTGTTCTTCGCCCTGACCGGCGGCACCGACCAGCGCAAGGAGGACCTCCGATGAGCTCCCTCTCCCTCGCCCTGCGCGACTCGTCCACGATGCTGCGCCGCAACCTGCTGCACGCCCGGCGCTACCCGTCCCTCACCCTGAACCTGCTGCTCACGCCGATCATCCTGTTGCTGCTCTTCGTCTACGTCTTCGGCGACGTGATGAGCGCGGGAATTGGGGGCGGCGGCGCCGATCGCTCCGAGTACATCGCCTACGTGGTCCCGGGCATCCTGCTGATGACCATCGGCGGCACCGTGGTCGGAACCGCGGTGTCCGTCTCCACCGACATGACCGAGGGCATCATCGCCCGCTTCCGCACCATGGCGATCCACCGAGGGTCGGTGCTCATCGGGCACGTCATCGGCAGCGTGCTGCAGTCGATCCTGAGCGTGGTGCTCGTGGGTGCCGTGGCCGTGGCCATCGGTTTCCGGTCCACGGACGCCACGGCCCTGGAGTGGCTGGCCGCGTTCGGCCTGCTCTCGCTCGTCGCCCTGGCACTCACCTGGATCGCCGTCGGGATGGGCATGGTCAGCCCGAACGCCGAGGCGGCCAGCAACAACGCTCTGCCGATGATCGTCCTCCCGCTCATTTCGAGCGCCTTCGTCCCGGTCGACGCGATGCCGGGCTGGTTCCAGCCGATCGCCGAGTACCAGCCCTTCACCCCGGCCATCGAGACCCTGCGCGGGCTGCTGCTCGGCAGCGAGATCGGCCACAACGGGTGGCTCGCGGTCGCCTGGTGCCTGGCCCTCTGCGCGCTCGGCTACTCCTGGTCGAAGGCGAGTTTCAACCGCGATCCCAAGTAGCCGGTGATCTGAGTGATGCCGAGTGGGAACGGCTTCGGCCGTTCCTGCCCGTCAGCAACGGGCGTTGTGGCAGGTGGCGGGATCACCGGCAGGTGATCGACGGGATTCTGCACCGGGTGCGAACCGGGGTGCAGTGGCGTGATCTGCCCGAGAGGTTCGGTCCGTGGAAGACCGTCTGCGAACGCCACCGCCTGTGGTCGGCCGACGGTACCTGGGAACGTCTGCTCCAGCAGGTCCAGGCCGCGGCCGACGCCGCAGGCGAGATCGACTGGGAGATCTCGGTCGACTCCTCCATCGTCCGCGCGCATCAGCAAGCGGCCGGCACCCGCACCGCCCCGCCTCCGGCCCCGGGATCAAAAGGGGCCGAAGGGATGGAACACCAGGGCGCGACCCCGTGGCAGAGCCTGGTCGCCCGCCTGGTGGAGGTGGTGCGGGAGGCAAGGGTCCGGGCCGCTCGCGGGGAGGGTTCACCAGCAAGCTCCACCTGAGCGCGGACGGCCGCTGCCGCCCGCTGTCCCTGATCGTCACACCGATTGAAGCAGTCCCGAGCGGTCACCACTCGCTACGACAAGCGCGGCCATGTCCTTCTCGGCACTGCCACCGCTGCGGCCGTCACGATCTGGCTTCGCACATGAACTCCTACGCGAGCCAGCAGTAGACGCCCTGGTTTTGGCGCAGGGCGCTACTGACGAGAGCAGCCAGATCACTCACGATCGTGTCGGCGATCTCAGTGTCGATGACCTGGCCATCCTCCGCGCGCAGCTGGGCCCACGAGGCAGCGACGTCACGCAACCTCGAGTGCCCGGCGCCCGCGAGTGCAGCGGACAAGCGAGGCGAGATCGCGAAGACGACGCACCCGTCATCGTCCTGGCCGGCGACGATGCGAGGCTCACCGGCTTCGACGAGTTCCTCGAAGCTGCCGCCGGCCAGAAGGCATTCCCACTCGATCACGGCCTCCTCGGGATCGAAGTTGCCGAAGGAGAGAGACTCGAACGCTCGTCCCGGCCCAGTCTGGAGGGCCAGACCCGCTGACGTGTCGTCTGGTGCCACGAAGAACTTCACCACGATGCTCACCCGGGCATCATGCCCGACTGCCCACAGCCATGATCGACCGGGCAAGTCCTAGTCCCGCCCGAGGGCGGCGTACTCCGACACCGCGTCGGCGTACGCCGCCCCGTCCACGTCCTACTCCTCCGGCTCCCAGGCGCGGAGCAGGTCGAGCAGACCCGCGTCTCCGTCGATGCGCAGGGAGTCCGCCGGGATGCGGTCGTACACGAAGAGGACCAGTTCACTGGCCGTGCCGCGGACGGAGGCGCCGGCCTCTTCCGGGCCCTCGTCGGCAGCGGTGCCGGGCGTCGTGCCGGTCGCGGGGAGACGGGTGCAGCGTGCGCCGTTGCCGTCGACCGTGAGGCGCCAGGAGCGGCCCTCGGTGGCGTGGAAGTCGAAGGCGGTGGGCTTGTGCGGCCAGGCGCTCGTCGTCGCGACGCAAGTGGACAGGAAGTCCTCGACACCGTCGAGCGCCACCTCGTCCGGCAGCGGCTGCGGGGCGCCCACGGTGACCTGGGCGTCGTAGGTGTGCACCGCGATCTCCTGGAGCTGGTGCCCGGCGACGGCACCGCAGGTCCGCGGCGACTGCGACCCACCCCACCACGTCCAGCAACCGCGATCCGGGCCGACTTCCCGCAGTGCGTCCAGCAGCTCCTGCGTCAATGCGGCCAACCAGGCCGACAGGGCTCGCGCTCCCGAGGCGCGGCCGGGGCGCCCTCCGCTGCGGACTTGGTGTCGGCGTCAGGCCCTGCGGCGATGGTGGCGGCCCAGGAGCGGTCGACATGGTCAGCGCCGCCTGCCCCTCTTGCAAGATCCTGCTTGTCCAGGCCAACGACGACACGTTTGGCAATCTCCTCACGGCCGTGGCTCAGGCCCGCACCCAGGGCGCAAAGTACATCTCCATGAGCTGGGGCGACTCGAGCGGTGAGAACAACGTCCGGCCTGTCCTCGACCAGATCTACTTCAATTTCCCCGGCATCGCCTTCGTCGGTAGCTCGGGCAACTTCGGCGTCGTCCAATGGCCCGCCGCCTCCCGGTACGTCACCGCGGCGGGCGGCACCACGCTCAGGCGCAACTTCCTGCCCGTACCTGGCCCGCAGTTCCTGCGCTTCGGCTGGCGCGTGCCCCGGCAACACCTACCTGTGCAGGGCGGTCCGCGGCTACGACGGCCCCACCGGCGTCGACAGCCCCCGCGGGGTCCTCGGCCTGCGGCGCTGACCACAGGGCGCGGACGGACAGTAGAGCGGAAGGTCGTTGCGTTGGGCCGCTTCGAGCCGCTGCGGTGGCCGCTCGCCCTCGCGCCCGGTGAGCATCTTGCGCGTCGGCTAGTGAGGTTGTGCCCCGGTCTCGCTGTCCGGCAGTACGTCCACGATCGGTTGGAGCTTCGCGCTCGCGTCGAAAACACCTGGCAGGGCGGGAGGGAGACGGTTACGCTCACCCCGATGACCACTCATTCTGCTTTCAGATTGGGGGTCCCCACCGCGCAAGGTGAGTGCTGATGCTCACTCGGACCGCTGATGGGGATTCCCACCCTTCCTTCTGGCTGCGCGTGCGCGAGTTCGCCGTGCCGCCCTCCATGATCGAGACTGCGACCGCCCGCCGGCATGCCGGCGACTGGGCGGGGGCGTGCGCCGCCGCAGGCATCGACGTCGATCTCAACCTGCGTTCCGTGGCACGCACCCACGGACACGACCTCGCGTCCCGCATCCGCGCCGACCTCCGCCATCTGGCTCCGGACCTGCTGCGCTGGCACATGCCGAGGATCGCTCCCGACGGGCTGCTGCGCCCGGGCCTGACGATCGGTCTGGCCCGGTACGAAGCCCCCGGGCGCGACGACGGCGCACGCGCGGTGCACCTCGTGGCCCGCACCGCGCCCCAGTGGGCGGACGGCGGTCAGCGGATCAGCCTCGCCCTGTGGGACGGGGCCCGCTCCGAGGCCGGCGCCTGCCGTCATCCTCGTCCCCGTCCCGACCGGCGGTTCCGCCTCGACCTTCACCGCCACCTTTGGGACGCGCGCAGGACGGACGAACTGCGCATCCGGCACGGGGCCGCCGGGCCGACCTTCGACAGCCGCGCCGACAACGGCAGTGCCGACGACGGCCGCGCCGCCGACCGGTGGGCCGCCGAGGCGGAGATCCTGCTCGCCGCCGAGGGACGGGCCACCGGCACCGTCACCGTACGGCTCGGGGCCCGGCACCGGCTGGTCCTGGACCTGGTCGCGGCCGGCGAAGGCCTCGGGCCGCCCATCCTGCGGACCGCGGCGGCCCGCACGAACGGCAGCGCCTCCGCACTGCCGGTCCTGCCCGACGCCGCGACCTGGGTGCTGCCCGATCTGGAACTGCTCCGCACCGGTGCGATCAGGGCCGACCGGCTGCACCCGCTGGTCGCCTCCGCGTTGGCAGAGGACCTCTCGCCGACCGGGCCCTCCCACGACCCCGGCGGGGCAGGAGCGCCGCACCTCGTGGAGTGCCGGGGCGCCCTGCACCGGATCGGCCTGGTCGACGGGGTGCTGGCCGCGCTGGACCACGACCCGGCCGAGATCCGCCGGGAGGAGCTCCTCGCCGCACTGAGCGGAACCCCGCTGCCCTGCCTGCAGGCCATCGACAGGGCGCACCGCCAACCGGACTGCCTCACCGGCGTCCGCGAACGCCTGGCCCACGGGGACACCGCCGGTGCGCTGGCCGTCGTAGAAGGCCTGCTCGGCCCTGACGCGCTGCTGCGTGACGGGGCGCTGCGGGACGAGCTGGAGGCGGCCGCGCTGCGGCGGATCACCTACGGCCTGTTCCGGGCGGGCCTGGCCGGACCCGGACCCGACCGCATCCGTCCCGGGGCCGCCCGCCCCCGGCACCACCGCTCTCGCCCGCGCCAGGCGACCTCCGCCTGACATCGGCGGCCACCCGCCGGCCGGGGCTCCGTGCCCCGCACCCACTCGCTTCCTCACGAACCCACAGGTGATCACACATGCCCGCATACGCTCCGTCCGCCGAAACCCTCGCCCCGGACCACCGCTCCCAGCTCGACGTCGCCGGCGAGCTGACGGCCCTGCTCCGTGACACCACCACCGAACCCCGCCCCGACACACAGCTGGAGGCGCTGACCCTGGCCGTGGCCGCCGACCTGCCCGTACTCCTGTGGGGTGAGCCGGGCATCGGCAAGACCGCGGCCCTGACCCAGCTCGCCGAGTCCCTCGACCTGCCGCTGACCACGGTCATCGCCAGCGTCCACGAGCCGTCCGACTTCTCGGGCCTGCCCGTCGTCGGGGACGATCCCGCGGAGCAGGGCGTGCCGATGGCCCCGCCGGACTGGGCCGTGCGGCTGGTCCGGGCCGGCCGGGGGCTGCTGTTCCTGGACGAACTGTCCACCGCTCCCCCGGCCGTCCAGGCCGCCCTGCTCCGCCTCGTCCTGGAGCGCAGGATCGGCGCCCTGAAACTGCCGCCCGGGGTACGGATCGTGGCCGCCGCCAACCCGCGCGCCTCGGCCGCCGACGGCTGGGAGCTGAGCCCGCCGCTCGCCAACCGGTTCGTCCACCTCCAGTGGATCCACGACCACGAGGTCGTCGTACGCGGCCTCGGCGGGACCTGGCCCCGGGCGACCCTGCCGCGGCTCGATCCGGAGCGGCTGCCGCAGGCCGTGGTCTTCGCCCGCCGTGCGGTGTGCGCGTTCCTCACCGCCCGCCCCAAGCTCGTACACCAGCTGCCCACCAACGAGACGCGTCGCGGCGGCGCCTGGCCCTCACCGCGCAGCTGGGACATGACGCTGTCCCTGATCGCCTTCGCGACCGCGGCCGGCTCCGCCAAGGAAGTGCTCTCCCTGCTGGTCAGGGGCACCGTGGGGGACGGTCCGGGGCTGGAACTGCTGGCCAGCCTCGACCGGTTGGACCTTCCGGACCCCGAGGAGGTCCTCGCCGACCCGGCGGGTGCCGTCCTGCCCGAGCGCGGTGATCTGCGCCAGGCCGTACTGGACGCGGTGGTGGCGGCGGTCCGCAAGCGCCCGGAGAAGTCCCGCTGGGACGCGGCGTGGGCGCTCCTGGTCCGGGCGGTGCAGACCGGGGCACCGGACCTGGTGGTCGTCCCGGCGACGACACTCGCCTCGCTGCGCCGCGCGGACTGGGAGGTTCCGGAGTCCATCGAGCGGCTCGCCGGAGTGGTGACCCTGTCCCGGCGGGCGGACGACGCGGCGAACCGTACGGCGGCCCGCGCCGGGCTCCCCGCGAGGGCCGGCCGGTGAGCCCGAACGCTCCGGGGCAGCTGGACCTCGACAAGCTGTTCGCCGCCCGGCTGCACGCCGCCCGGGTCCGCCCCTACCTGGCGACGGCACTGTTCGCCCTGCACACCGTGGAGTCCCGTCGGGTACCGACGATGGCCGTCGACCGGCACTGGCGGTGCTACGTCTCACCGGCGTTCGTGGACCGGACGCCGGTGGAGGAACTCGCCGGGGTGTGGGTGCACGAGGTGTCACACCTGCTGCGTGACCACCACGGGCGCGGCGACCGGGTCGCGCGCGAGCGCGATCTGACCGGCCCGGGCGAACGGCTGCGGATGAACATCGCCGCCGACTGCGAGATCAACGACGACGCCTTCGGCGACGGGCTGACCTGCCCCGAAGGCGCGGTCACGCCAGGGTCGTTGGGGCTGTCCGAGGGGGAGCTGATGGAGGACTACCTGCGGCAGTTCAGCCTCGGCCCGATCACCCAGGACCTGGTCTGGCTGGACTGCGGCAGCGGCGCCGACGGACTGGACCGGGAGTGGGACCTGGGCGCGGACGGCGCGCACGGGCTGAGCCCGCAGGAACGCGACGCGGTCCGGTTCCGGGTGGCGCAGGGCATCACCGGCCGTCCGGGCAGCGCCTCGAAGGGCTGGCAGCGGTGGGCGGAGGAGGTCTTCCATCCGCCGCAGCCGTGGCGGGAGTTGCTGGGAGCGGCGGTCCGATCGGCCACCTCCGGTTCGGGAGCGGGCGAGGACTACAGCTACGGCCGGCCCTCGCGGCGCTCGGCCGGGCTGCCCGGCATCGTCCTGCCCAGCCTGCGGCGCAGGCCGCCCCGGGTGTCGGTGGTCATCGACACCTCCGGGTCCGTCAGCGATGCCGAACTGGGCAGCGCGCTCCTGGAGGTCGCCGCGATCTCCCGGGCCGTGGGCGGCCGCCGCGACCTGATCACCGTGGTGCCGTGCGACGCGGCGGCCCGCATCGCGTACCCCCTGTGCCGCGGCGAGGGCATCCCGCTCCTGGGCGGCGGGGGTACGAATCTGCGCACGGGCTTCACCAAGGCCCTCCGGTCGGGCCCGCGGCCGGACGTGATCGTGGTCCTGACGGACGGGCAGACGCGCTGGCCGGACGCGCGGCCGCCCTGCCGGACGGTGGTCGGCCTGTTCCCGCGGCAGCGGACGGCCCGTTCGTGGGACGAAGACGATCCCGACTACGTGCCGGACTCGCCCCCCGAATGGGCCCGCGTGGTGAACATCGGCTAGAGCCTGTCTCTTGGAAGTGCGGTGCGCATGGTGCTGCATGCCGGATCGAAATCCTGTGGCAGCAGCGCTTGCCCCGCAGCGGCTGATCGAGCGGGTCGTGGGCCTCGACGAGGCGGCAGCGCTGCTGCCTGGCTTAAAGCTTTCTATTAGGTGCTCTAACTCCCACAGCTGACGGCCTGGAAAATAGGGTGCGGTCGGCTGAGCTGGGGTGATGGGTAAGCGATGCGACAGAGAGACTTGAGTATTCCGCCCTGCTGCAACTGATCGACGAGCGGTCGGCCGCGTTCCGGAGTGCGGTTGCCGCCGCGCCCAGCCTTGAGGCGCCGGTGCCGTCCTGCCCCGAGTGGACGTTGTTCGATCTGGTGCACCACCTGGGTACGGGCCAGCGCTGGTGGGCCGCAATCGTCGCCGCGGGCCCGACCGAGGCTCCGCCGGCCAAGGATGCCGCGGAGGTGCCGCGCGAGCTCGAGGCGCTGCCGGCCTGGTACGCCGAGTCGAACGAGCTGCTGCTGAGTGCGCTGCGCGAGGCCGGCCCGGAGCGCGAGTGCTGGACGTGGTGGGGCGCCGGCGTATCGCCGACGAATGCCTGGGGCGTTGCCCGGCGCCGGGTGCACGAGGTGCTGGTGCACACCTACGACGCCCAGCTCGCCGCAGGCGCCGTGCAGCCGATGCCGGCGGACGTCGCGATCGACGGCGTGGCCGAGTTCCTCGACACCTGCAACTCCACCCCGGCGGCCTGGCCGCACGAGGCCGCCACCATCCACTACCACGCCACCGAGGGCCGCTCCTGGCTCCTCTCGTTGGACGGCACCGGCGCCTGGCCCGCACCCCGGACGACGCCGCGCCCGCCTCCGCTGCGGCCACGGGCACGGCCGAGCAGCTGCTCCTCTTCGTCTCGGGCCGCCTCACATTGAGCGACCTGAAGATCGAGGGCGACCAGCAGGTGTTCGAGCGGCTGATCGCCTGGGAGCCCGAGGAGTAGCCAGTCAATACCGCCGGCGGACGGCCTTGATGACGACCGCCTCGGTGAACATCGTGAACAGCTCTGCGTCCGCGCGGCGGACGGCCAGTACGGCCTCGTACAGCTCGGGCCCGAGCGCCTCCCGCAGCACTGCCGACTCAGCCAGGAAGGGGATATGGCTACGACCAGGCTTTCTGTTAGGTGCTCTTGGACCGGGCCTCCCCCGCCGGGATGACGATGATCGATCCGTTCCACGGCTGAATCCACGGCGGACGCGGCCGGGGCGGCGGGCGTGGCGTCGGGATGTGTACGGGTTGTCGGGTGATGATGGCGCAGTGCGACTTGATCACGTGTCCTATGCGGTGGCCCGCGACAGCTTCGTCTCTACCGTCCAGTGGATCGGGTCGGCCCTGGGCGCCGGGTTCGTCGACGGGGGCGTGCACCCGCGATTCGGCACCCGCAATTTTATTCTCCCGCTGAGCGGCGGCACCTACGTCGAGGTCGTCACCACACTCGACCACCCCGCCGCCGACCGCGCACCCTTCGGCCAGGTGGTCGCGCGCCGCGCCGCCGAGGGCGGCGGCTGGCTCGGTTGGGTGGTCTCCGTCGACGACATCGCCCCGGTCGAGGCCCGCCTCGGCCGCACCTCGGCCGAGGGCCACCGTGTCCGCCCCGACGGGTTCGACCTGAGGTGGAAGCAGATCGGCCTGCTGGAACTGCTGGAGGACCCGCAACTGCCCTATTTCCTTCAGTGGTTGGTCCCCATCGAGGAGCGCCCGAGCGCCGACCCGCGCACCTCCACCACCATCCACGGGGTCTCCATCGCCGGCGACGCCGCCTCCATCGCCGAATTCCTCGGCGAACCGGCCGACCACCCCCTCGAACAGATCGACGTCACCTGGGTCGAGGATGAGGAACCGGGCCTGGTCTCGGTCGAGTTCGCCACCGCCCACGGCCCGGTCACGATCTGACCAGGGCCCGACCGCCCCGCGGGAGCAGCCGGCGGGGGTCTCCTGGCTGGCGCGTGCCTCTTTGATGGGTTGGTCAGTTGATCGGATGTGTCCGTCCGATTAGTGATCACTGATGCGATGTGGGGCCGGATCGAGCCGCTGATGCCGGCCGATCCGGTCCGCGGCAGGCGGTGGGCCGATCACCACCGCACCCTTGAGGCCATCGCGTGGAAGTACCGCACCAACTCGCCCTGGCGGGACCTGCCCGACGAGCTCGGCCCGTTCCAGACCGCCCACAAACGGCTGATCAGATGGGCCGTCGACGGAACCTGGCAGAACATCCTGACCGCCGTGCCGGCGGCCCCGGACGCCGATGACCGTGCACGGCCCCTGGCCCTGACCGTCACCGCGGGCCACGCCGCGACGCACCCGCCTTCGAAGCGGTCATGGCCCGCATCCGCGTGCCACGAAGTGGGCCCGGCAGGCCCCGAACCCGGCCGTTGACCGTGCTCGCGGACCGGGCCTACTCCTCCCGTGCCATCCGGTCCCACCTGCGACGACGCGGGATCCGCGGGTTCATCCCGCAGCCGTCCGACCAGATCGGCCACCGCCTGTGGCGAGGACGCCGAGGCGGCCGCCCGCCCGGCTTCGACACCGAGATCCACAAGCAGCGGAACACCGTCGAACGCTGCAACAACCGCCTCAAGCAGTGGCGCGGCCTGGCCACACGATGCGACAAACTCGCCACCGCCTACGAGGCAGCACTCCACCTCGCCGCGATTCTCATCTGGGCACGGCGCTGACCAAAGAGACAGAACCTAGCCTCCCCGGCTGCCGGCTAGCTGCTGCACTGGGTCAGTTCGCCGCCCTGCCGAACGGTGTACTGCCCGGGCGGCACGTTCAGGACCTGGAAGCCGCCGTTCTCCGCGATCTCGACGGACCCGCCGTAGCCGGACGACCCGTGCCAATAGGCCGGGCCCGGGGTGAAGCCGCCGCCGGAGAGGTGCACCTTGTTGTTCTCGAGGAGGCCGGAGACGGAGCAGGTCGCGGCCGGCGTGGACTGGGGGACCGCCGCGAGGGCGGTGGGGGCAGAGACGAGTGAGGCGGCCACGAGGGGGCCGAGGACGAAGAGGTGTGTGCGCCGGTTCATGAGTCTTCCTTACCGGGGGGAATCGGGAAGCCGCGGGCCGCACGCCCGGCGCCCCGGGCAGGCCCTGTCAGCCGCCGATACCGTCCGGCACTGACCGGCCGCGCGCCGCGAGCGGGAGGCCGTCCCCTCGCCGGGGACCGGGTCCGAGCCGAGAGCGAGGACCGCCGCCTTCCCATCGTCACCCCGCCCCCTCGTCGGTGCGACCGGGGACCGGAGCGCCCCGCCGCGCAGCCCGGGCAGCGCCGGAACCCGCTCGGTCGGCACTCGGGCTCGGGGGCTCGGCTCGCTGCGGCCGGGCCAGGATGTCGGGTCAAGACCTCGCGTGGGCGCTGTCAGTCGTGTCTGGCAAGGTTCGCCCGTGAATGATCATCTGATGGATGCAGACGCGAGGCCCCTCGTGGGGGTCCTCTGCCCTGCCGACCGCCGGGGTGAGGGCTGATGGGCGACCACTTCCAGACCATCGCCGACATCGACGCCACCGCCGAGGAGGCCGAGGCACTGGGGGCTCGGGTGGTGGCGTGGCTGGTCGCGGAGGGGATCGTGCGCGCCGAGCGGACGTACGAGATGCTCGGCAGGCCGGTGTACTCGCCGGGCCCGCGGTGGGACGACGTCACCGAGTGGCCGGTGCGGGGCGGCTGCGACGGGCTGGCCGTCATCACCAGCCGTACGGTCTTCTGGGGCTCCCTGGGCTCCGACGGCTCCCCCGTCTGCCCGCACTGCTCGACCCCGGGTACCACCGCGCCCTGGCCGGAGGCCGTGGACGCCTGGCACAGGACCGGCGCCTCCGAGCTGCGGTGTCCGGCGTGCGACCGTCGGGTCCCTCTGGCGGAGTGGACGTGGGAGGAGGACCGTTTCGCCTTCGCCCACCTCGGCTTCGAGATCTGGAACGCGGCCCGGCTCCGCCCGGAGTTCGTCGCCGAGTTCGGCCGGGTCCTCGGCCACCGGATCCGTACGCTCGCGGGGAAGCTCTGACCACCGATGAAATCGGCTCTGCCCTGGTGATTGCCCGGGACCCGCTGCAGGGCCGGCTCCTGATGCCTCTGCAACCAATTCCCGCCCGCGCGGGTCCTCCATGCCGGGGCCCGCGCGGGGCTGCGTCGTACTCAAGGGTGGAGGAGTGCCGTGGGGGTCCGCAGGGTAGCGAGAGGCATCGGCGAGTTCCTGGTGGAGCTGCTGGGGGAATTCGTCGCCGAGGTGGTCCTCAGCCTGCTCGCGTGCGCCCTGCTCGCCTGCCTGGCGCTGACCGCCTACCTGAGCTGGTCCTTCAGCCCGCCCTTGACCATCGCGGGCGCCGGACTGCTCAGCCTCTTCCTCGCCCACGGCGCCTGGCGGACCTTCCGCGACCCCGCGAAGGGCCGCCGCCGTCGGGGCCTCGCCGCCGCGACCACGGCCGGCTTCACCCTGACCGCCACGACGGCCGGCTTCCTGTTGTTCTACGCCACCGACTGCGGCTGCCTGTGACGTAGGTGAGACGTCGCGGCGTCGTGTGCCGGAGCCGTCCGTCTCCTGATGCCGGCCTGTGGCCCCCGGCGCGCGGGCGCGACACCTGGCGGTCATCCGCCGGCTGCGCCAGGTACGTTCCCAGTCCTCCCGCTCGTGGCGATCAGGGCCTTACCATGCGCGTGCGAGGCGCGTGGAGCGCATGGCGGGGCGTCAGGGGGAGGCGCGATGGCCGGACGACCGTACGACCGCACACCTGGACCGGGCGAGATGTCCCAGGACCTGCCGGACCGTGCCTGGCGCGGGCTGCCGGGCGGGGTGGAGCTGTACCACCTGAGGCCGGACGGCGGCATCGTGCTGGCCGACCGGGAGGGGGCCCGGGAGCTCGGGCCGGAGCGGGAGTTCCTGCGTTTCATCGACGACGGACAGTTCGCGCACTATCTCGTGGGTGACGCCGGCACCTCGCCGGAGCGGCCCTCCAACGCCACGGTGAAGCTCGGGGTGGTGGGACCGCGCAGCGCGTTCACCCCGCACGCGCACGGGGGCGAGCACTTCGTCCTCAGCCTCGGCCACGCCGCCTGCGGACTCTACGACCCGGACCGCGGCCGCGTCACCGAAGTCCCGCTCGTGCCCGGCATGTTGATCCGGATCCCGGAGATGATGCCGCACTCCTTCGCGAACCGGGGTGACGCACCGCTGACCATCCTCGCCGCCAACACCGGATACGGGATCGACCACGAGGACTACGCGATCACCGCGGCGGAAGCCGAGCACCGGGCGGCCGTGAGGGGCGGGCCGACCGGCCCGGCGGGGCGCGCCGCCGGGGCGGCCGCCACGGTCGCCGACGCCGCCACCGACTACCGGGTCCTCGCCGCCGCGTTGCGCGACATCGAGCGCGCCCAGCGGGTCCACGGAATCGCCGGCACCACCGTCCGCGAGCGGCTCGCCGCACGGCTGCGGCGGGTGGCGACGGCTTTGGAGGTCCCCCGGTGATCTGCCCGAACTGCGAACGCAACCTGCTCCGCAAGGAGCGCACCGGCAACATCTGCTCCCACTGCAAGCGCCGCTACGCCCTCGACCCCAAGACCAACTCCCTGCGCCTCAACGACCTCCGGGTGCGCCGGATAGCCACCGGGCTGACGGACAACGGCCGGATCCGGATCACCCCGGGCCAGTTGTGGTACGCCCTGTCGCGCAAGCGCCTCAGGGAAGCCGAGTTCGCACCCGGATGCGCGGGCGGGGCACTCGTCGGCGGCGTGCTCGTCAGTTTCTGGGCCATCTTCGGCAAGCTTCCGTTCATGCTGTACGTCGCGGGAGCCCTGCTGGCGACCGCGCTCGGCATCGTGATCGCCCGCCAGATGGGTGCGGGCCAGGGCATCGCGCCCATGACCCGCGGCTCCTTCCGTTCCGAGGCGCTCGCCGAATGGCTGCAGGTGTACGGGAGCCTGCCGGCCGGTGTGGTCGACGACGGCGGCCAGCCCTGGCCCCGGCGGCCGGCGGACGCGCCGGCGCCCCACGCCGTCCTCGTCTGCCCCGATCCCTCCATCGCCGCCTTCCTCGCCGCCGACGGACTGCCCGACCGCCACGGCATCGCCCTCGTCCAGGGCCCCGAGCACGTCACCGCCCTGCTCCCCGCCCTGCCGCCGCGCGGCCCGGTCCTGGTGCTCCACGACGCCGACGCGCGCGGTGAACTGCTCCTGCGGCAGCTTCGTGACACCCACCCCGGGCGCCCGATCGTCGACGCCGGAGTGTCGCTGCGTACCGTACGAAGCCTGCCGAAGGCCGTCCCGTACCGCGAACCCGAACGGAAACCCTCGGCGGAGGAGATGCACCGGCTCACCGCCCTCGGCGAGTTCACCGAGGAGGAGCTGAAGTGGCTGGCGCAGGGCTGGCGGTTCCCGCTCGTCGGCGTTCCCCCGGTCCGGCTGCTGGCCGTGCTCGACCGGCTCGCCGAACAGATCGGCCGCGGTGTCGACGCCGAACGCCGCCACGCCGCGGAGGTCGGCTTCATGACCTGGCCCGCAGCGGCCGGCAACGGCCCGGACCCGGCAGGTGGGCGGTGATCTGCCCGAACTGCTCGACCGAGCTGAAGCGCAAGGAGCGCACGGGCCAGGTGTGCTCCCACTGCCACCGCCCCTTCGCCCTTGACCCCAAGGTGCACGGCCGCGGCATGCACGACCTGCGGATCCGCCGCTGCGTGGACTCCCTGACCGACCGCGGCCGGCTCACGGTGACCCTCACCCAGCTGTGGTACCGCTGCCGCACGCACAGCAGGGCCTGGCCGGCGCGCGAGGCACGCGGGGTCCGGCCCTGGATCCGCCGGCTCGTGACGCTGCCGGTCGCCGGCGGGCTCCTCGTGTGCTGGGCCCTCACCAGCGGAACCCCCGCCCTGCTGGCCGCGGGCGCCGCCGTCGCTGTCCTCCTCGCAGCGCCCAAGCTCCTCCCCTACGATCCGGCCCTGGCCGCGGGCTCGTACCTCAACCCCACCGAGCGGGACTTCCGGCGGCTGATGACCGGCGAATGGCGTACGGCCTACGGGGGGCTGCCGCCGGGGGTGGTGGACGACGCGGAGCGCCGCCCCGGGCACACCGCGCCGCGGCCGCCCCGGCCCAGGGCCGTGATCCTGTGCACGGACCACTCCGTAGCGGTGTTCCTGCAGGCCAACGACATGCCCGTGCGGCTGCGGGCGGTGCTGGTGGAGGCGGAACCGGAATCCGCCCACCAGGCCCTCGTGGACGTCCCCGGGCGGCTACCGGTCGTGGTGCTGCACGACGCGAGCGCGCTGGGCGCGCTGCTGGCACCGCTCCTGCGCATCGCCCATCCGGACCGGGCCGTGGTGGATGCCGGGCTGCCGGTGGCCGTGGTCCGGGACCGTGACGCCGCCGTCCACCGCTTCTCGCCCGTCCCGGCGGGTTCGCGTGCCCCGGCCGTCGACGCCGGGGAACTGCGGGCCGTGGCGGGCCTGTCCGAGGAGGACGCCGCCTGGCTGGCCGAGGGGTTCTGGAGCCCCATCGCGGCCGTGCCCGCGCCGCTGCTCGCCGCTGTCGTCGAGGAGGCGGTGGAACGGGCCGTGGCCGCGGACTCGGCGGGGAGCGACTCCGCCCCGGAGTACGGCTTCTTGACCTGGCCGCACGCGGACGGGGCGGCAGGCGCGGACACCTCCGGGAAGAAGGGCACGCCCACCGCATGAGCACGAGTACGAGTACGAACACGGGTACGGGTACGGGTACGAGCCGGCCTCGCTCCCCGTCCGGCCGCTCCGGAGCCCCCGCCTTCGGCGACCGGCTGCTCGACCTGGCGATCGGTGCGGCCGCCGGCCGCGCGGCCGAGCCGGGCGGACTCCGGTTCACGGAGCGTCAGCTCTACTACGAGACCTGCCGCGTCCTCAGCCCGGCCGCGCCGCTCCTGCGCCGAGTGCCCGGTACCCCGCCACCGGTGCTGCGCCTGCCCTCCTTCACCCGCGCCCTGGACGCGCGGGGCCGGGGGTCCGTACCGGGCCTGCTGCCGGCCGCGGTGCCCCCGGCGGCACCGGCGGCACGGGCTGACGATGCGCAGGACCGGCCGTCCGAACCGGACCTGTACGACTACGGGCTCCCCCGCCTGCTGCTCTGCCAGGACCGCTCGATCGCCGCGATGCTGCTCGCCAACCACGTCCACCTGGAAGCGGCCTGCCCCGTCCTCGCCGCACCCGACGCACTGCCCCTGCCCCCGCGCCTCCTCGCGGCCCTGGAACGGGCCGACGGCGCCACGGTGCACGTCCTGCACGACGCGAGCCCCGAGGGCGTCACGCTCCCGGCCCGGGTACGCGCCGCGCTCGGCCCCGTTCCCGGGGTACGGGTCAGCTCGCTGGGGCTCGTGCCGCGGCACGCCGCCGCCCTGCGGCTGCCTTCGGGACGCGGCCCGGCCGTCGCCCCGGCGGCGGGCGCCGACTGGCCGGCCGCGCTGCGGCCGCGCGAGGCCGCGTGGCTGGCGCGGGGCCGGTTCGCCCAGGTGGCCGCCGTACCGCCGGCCAGGCTCGTACGGACGGTGCTGCGCCTGACCCGGGGTCCGCGGCCGCCCCGCGACTCCATGTGGGGCGAGCTGAGCGGTCTGCGCACCGCCGGCTTCATGACCTGGCCCGCCGCGTGAACGGCCCCCGTGACCCCTTCCACACATCCGAGGCAGGCACACGATGATCCGGCCCCAAGAGATCGGCTACGCGGACGAACTCCTCGCCGACGGCACGGTCCACCGCAGATACGAAGACGGCCTGGAGGAGTGGCGCAGCCGCACCGCCGGCCGCCCCCACCTGGTGCACTGGCGCGACAACCGGGGCGCCTCGGGGACGGACGAGCTGCTCGGCAACCGCGTCATCAAGCGCACCCTCGCCGACGGCACGGCCACCTACGCCCGGGACATCGGCTACGGCCGCACCGTGTGGCCGCGCGGCGAGAAGGTCACCGTCAACCGGAGCTCCTTCGGCGGCCGGGTGGGGGTGCTGCTCGCCGGCTTGGGCGTGGCGACGCTCGCCATCACTGCCGCGCACCTGCCGCCGCTGAGCATGACCCTGGAGGAGGAAGAGGCCCTGCGCCGCCAACAGGAGCAGAACCAGGCCTCGTCGTCGGGCGGCGACGGCGGGGGCGGGGATTCCGGAGGCGGCGGGGATTCCGGCGACGACAGCTGGGAAGCGGGCTGGGACGGCGACGACGACGGCTGGAGCGACGACGACTTCGGCTGACCCGGAGCGCACGGCGCACGAAGCGCAGAGCAGGAAGCACGCAGCAGTACGCGGCAGTACGCGGCAGTACGCGAGCACGAAGGAAAGGAGCCATCGGTGGCACGCTTCTGCGCCTGCCTGGCCGACACCACCGGGCAGGCCCGCGCCCATCTCGACGCGATGGGCGCGGTCGGACACGGCCGCGACCCCGTGGACGTACCGGGCGCCGCGCTGGGCCTCATCCCCGGCGAACCCGGCCCCGCCACCGGCCCGTTCACTGCGCACGGACGCACCGCGGTCGGCGAGGTCACCCTCCACAACCGGCCGGTGCTGTTCGCCGCCCTCGCGGCCCGGGCCGCCGCACCGCCCCCGCCGATCGACTGCCCCGACGGCGAACTCCTCCTCCACTGCTGGGCGTTGCTCGGCGAGTCCGGAGTGGCGCTCGCCGAGGGGATGTTCGTACTGGCCGTGCTCGACGGCCCCGACCTGGTCCTGATCCGTGACCACGTCGGCGCCCGCACCCTCTACTACGCGCGGGCCGGCGCCGCCTGGGCCGCCTCGACCTCGCTGCGCGCTCTGCGCCGCTGGCCGGCGCTCGGCACGTCCATGAACCTGTCGGCCGTCCGCTCCTTCCTCACCTTCGCCTACCTGCCGGGCGAGGAGACCCTGCTCACCGGGGTCCATGAGGTGCTGCCCGGCCGGGTGCTGCGGCTGGCCCGCGACGGCCGGGTCACCGAAACGGTCCACTGGGAGCCCCGGGAGCACATCGAGGACCCCGGCCCCGCCGACCCGACCGGCCATGTCCTGGCCCTGCGCGCCCTGCTGGAGCAGGCCACGGCGGCCCGGCTGCCCTTGGCGGAGCCCGCCGCGGTGCTGCTGTCCGGGGGCATCGACAGCTCCCTCGTCACGGCCCTGGCGGCGAAGCTCCACAGCCATCCCGTCCACACGTACTCGATCAGCTTCGGCGACGACCTGCCGAACGAGCTGGGCTACTCAGGGCTGGTGGCCTCCCACTCCCACACCCGGCACCGGATCCTGAACGTCTCGGGGGCGGCGGTGGCGGCGCGGCTGGCCGAGGCCGCGGCGCTGCTGGACAGCCCGGTCGGGGACCCGCTGACGGTGCCGAACCTGATGCTGGCCGAGGCGGTGGCCGCGGACGGCGCCTCCGTGGTCCTCAACGGCGAGGGCGGCGACCCCGTCTTCGGCGGCCCCAAGAACCTCCCCATGCTGGTGCAGGAGATGCACCGTACGCCGGGCGCGCCTTGGGACGAGGACCGGGCGACCGCGTACCTGCGCTCGTACCGCAAATGCTGGACGGACCTCCCGGTCCTGCTCACGGCCCCGGTGCTGGAGGCCCTACGGGACGCCCCGCGCCCGGAGCGGCACGTGGAGCCGTACCTGCTGCCGGAGACCGGCGCCGGTGGTCCGTACGCCATGGAACACCTCCTCAACCGGCTGCTCCACTGCAACCTGCGGACCAAGGGTGCGCACCACATCCTGACGAAGGTGGAACGGCTCACGTCCTCCCAGGGCGTGGAGGGCCGCTCCCCGCTCTTCGACCGGTCGGTCATCGACCACGCCTTCGCCACCCCGCCCGGGTACAAACTCCGCGGTACGGCCGAGAAGTGGATCCTCAAGGAGGCCGTACGGGACCTGTTGCCGGGCACGGTGGTGGACCGTCCGAAGAGCGGGATGCGCGTGCCGGTCCAGCAGTGGCTGACCGGTCCGCTGCGCGAGCTGGGGCACGAACTCCTCCTCGGCCGCCGTTCCCGGCAACGGGACCTGTTCCGCCCGGAGACCATCCGTACCTGGCTGAAGGGCGAGGGCACGCTGCTGCCCCGCCAGGGCGGCAAGCTCTGGCTGGTGCTGACGCTGGAGCTGTGGCTGCGGTCCTACGACGTGTGAGCGGCCGCCCGGCTGACGCACCGGATCCAGGGGGACGAGCGCGGCCCCTCCCCCGGGATCCCACGCCCTACCCGAGGGGCGCCTGGCGATCGACTGCCTCGACGAGGCTGTCCTCGATGCGGGCCAGGACCTGGATCGCGGCGTCCTGTTCGTCCGCGCCCAGACGGGAGGCGACGCTGTCTTCGAGTTCCGCCCAGATCTGTTCGACGTCCTTGCGCAGCGCGAGGCTGGCGGCGGTGGGTTCGATGATGGTGGCGCGTTTGTCGGTTTCGCTGGGCCGCCTGCGGACGAAGCCCGCGTTTTCGAGGCGCTTGATCGTACGGGTCATGGTGGCGGCGTCCGAGCCGAGCAGGCGCACGAGGTCGGCCTGACGCTGCGGGCCGAGGTCCCAGAGCTGCATCATGACGAGCTCCTGTCCGGGGTGCAGCCCCACGCGGCGCAGGAGCTGCCCGGCGAGCATCCGGTGCAGGCGGGCCACGCGGAAGATCGCGTGGGTCATCTCGCCGGCCTGGACCGAGGGCGGCATCGGCGGGCGGCTCACGTTCGCGGCGGCCGCTGCCGCTGCCGCGGATGATGCGGCACCTGGCTCGTTCGACACGTCGCCCGCCCCCACTCCTCCTGATTGCTGCTCGAACAGGAACACCTTACCCTGCGCGGCACTCCATCGCGCAGCGCGAGAAGACCGGGGCGAGAGCGCCGGCAAGTGACCCAGATCACACCCGTCCGGGAATCGATCCGCGGATTTACCTGTTCGGACAGGTAATGGCATCGCACGGTGCCACCCACTCACCGAACCGAACGGGAATCCGATCATGACTACGGCCTTCGCCCCCTACGAGCTGGGCGGCATCCACCTCTCCAACCGCATCGTCATGGCGCCCATGACCCGCAGCCGGGCCTACGGACCCGGGCAGACCCCCACCGAGCTGATGGCGGCCTACTACGCACAGCGGGCGAGCGCCGGCCTGATCGTCACCGAGGGCACGCAGCCGTCGGTGGTCGGCCAGGGTTACCCGGACACCCCCGGCATCCACTCCGCGGAGCAGATCGCGGCCTGGCGCAAGGTCACCGACGCCGTGCACGGCAAGGGCGGTGTGATCTTCCTGCAGCTCATGCACACCGGACGGGTCGGTCACCCGACCCTGATGGGCCTCACTCCGGTCGGCCCCTCCCCGGTCACGGCGAAGGGCCAGGTCTACACGCACAACGGGCCGCAGGACTTCGTCACCCCGCACGAGCTGACCGATACGGAGGTCGCGCAGACCATCGCCGACTTCGCCACCGCGGCGCGCAACGCCGTCGCAGCGGGCTTCGACGGCGTGGAACTGCATGGCGCCAACGGATACCTGATCCACCAGTTCCTCGCACCGAACTCCAACCGGCGCACCGACGCGTGGGGCGGCAGCCCCGAGCGGCGGATCCGCTTCGCCGTCGAGACCGCGAAGGCGGTGGCCGATGCCATCGGTGGGGACAAGGTCGGCTTCCGCATCTCGCCCGGAAACCCGTACAACGACATCGACGAGAGCGACCGGCCGGACGTGGAGGCCACCTACGCGGCCCTCGTGGACGCGCTCGCCCCTCTCGGCCTGGCCTATCTCCACCAGTTGGAGGCGCCCGAGACGCGCGACCTCGTCGCGCGGCTGCGCAAGGCGTGGCCGGGCACCTTCGTCCTCAATCCCTTCACGGACACGGCCCCCACCGGACCCGACGCACTGACCCTCATCGAGGACGGCACCGCCGACCTGATCGCCTACGGCGCCCTCTTCCTCGCCAACCCCGACCTGCCCGCCCGCCTCGCCGCCGACGGCGGCCCCTTGAACACCCCCGACAGCACCACGTTCTTCGGCGGCGACGAGCGCGGCTACACCGACTACCCCGCCCTCGCCTGACACGGTCCTCCGCTCGTGAGGGTGCCCGGCAGCGCCTCCCGGCCGGTCGTTCAGCGGAGGGACTCCTTCGGGGGGCGCTCGCGCAGGGCTCCGTACGAGATGAAGTAGGCCGGGATCCGGTTCAGCCAGCGTGAGTCGGTGACGAGCTCCGTCATCCGCTTGGCCCGTCGGGGATCGCCGAACGCCGTGCGGCCGGCCAGCAGCGGTTCGATGACCTGGGTGTGGGCGAGGCGCTGGAGGCCTTGGGTCGCCACGGTCGTGGGCCAGCGGCGGCGTTGGACGCGGCGCACGTCGCGGAGTCCCACGGTGCCCTCGCGCAGCGGACGCACCAGGTGGCGGGCCGCTGCCACCGCGTCCTGGACGGCGAGGTTGATGCCGATTCCGAAGACGGGCGACATGGCGTGGGCGGCGTCGCCGATGCACAGCAGCCCGGGGCGGTGCCAGCGGCGCAGGCGGTCGAGTCGTACGTCGAGCAGTTTCACCTCGTCCCAGGAGGTGACGGCGTCGCTCCGGTCGGCCAGCCAGGGGGCGGCGGCCGTGAACTGGGTCATGAAGCGCTCCAGGCCCTCGGCGCGGCGCTCCGCGTCGGTTCCCTTGGGAATGAGCCCTGCGCACTGCCAGTAGTCGCCGCGGTCGATGAGCGCGGTGAAGAACCGCTCCCCCAGGCCGCCCACGAGCCCGCTGGGGTCGTCCTCATGGCGCGGCAGACGGAACCACCAGGCGTCCATGGGGCACGGGAAGTCTTCCAGACCGAGTTCGGGCAGTGCTCGGGCCAGTGAGCCGCGGCCGTCGCAGGCCACGGTCAGGGTGGCCCTGAGCTCGCCGGTGCCGCCGTCCGCGGTGCGGTAGCGCACGCCCGTGACCCGTCCGCGCTCGATGAGGAAGGAGGTCGCCTCGGTGTCCATGCGCAGGCGGAAGGAGGGTTCCCGGCCCGCTTCGTCGGCGAGGAGGTCGAGCAGGTCCCACTGGGGCACCATCGCGATGTAGTTGTACTTCCCGTGCAGCGCCCCGATGTTCCCGACCATGACCAGGGACCGGTCCGGCCCGATGGGCAGCTGCACCGAGGTCACCCGACGCTGCGGCAGCCGGGCGAACCGTTCGGCGAGGCCGATGTCGTCCAGCAGCGACAGGGTGGAGGGGTGCACGGTGTCACCGCGGAAGTCGCGCAGGAAGTCGTTGTGCTTCTCCAGCACCGTCACCTCCACACCGGCCCGGGCCAGCAGCAGCGCCAGCACCATTCCGGCCGGCCCGCCTCCCACCACGCAGCACGTCGTACGCTCCACGGCAACCACTCCCTTCGCGGGGATCGGGTGAGCCCCAGGGGACGTATACCGCACCGAGGGCGGCGGGGCCGGTAACGGCGGCGCCGGGCTGACCCGGCGTCAGCCCGGCCCGGTGCTACCGCACCGCGGTGAAGAAGGTGGTCAGCACCGGCGCGAGGGCGCGCGGGTCGACGTTGTGGTCCTGTCCGGGGAGGGTGTGCAGGGTGTAGTTGTCCCCGTGGGAGGCGAGTTCCTTCGCCCCGTTGGCCATGTACGTCTCGCCCGCGCTGCCGTGGCCGACGAGGACGGGCACCTTCACGGACCGCCACCGGTCGGTGGGCAGCGGCCGGCCCGACATGGTGTCGCCGATCACCTGGCCGTCGTAGGGCAGGGTCGGGGCAGCGGCCTCCCACGCGGCCCAGACCGGGGTGTGCCGCATCCTGGCGATGCCTTCGTCCGGCACGGCCAGGCCCGCGGTCAGGAAGTAGGTGAGGGCCTCGGTCGCGTCCCCGCGCGCGACGAGCGCCTTCATGCGGTCGACGTAGTCGGCGGGCAGCGGCGGGCGGGTCCCGTCGACGACGAACGGCGGCTCGTACAGGGCCAGGGCGGAGACCGCGCTGCCCCTGGCCACGGCCTCCAGGGCCAGGACGGCTCCCAAGGACATCCCGAAGAGCAGCACCGGGCCGCCCACCCGCTCGATCAGCGCGTCCAGGTCGTCGACCTCGCGCTGCACGTCGTAGACGGGGTGGTCACCGCTGTCACCGCGGCCCCTGCGGTCGTAGTTGACGACGCTGAAGTCACGCGCCAGCAGCGAGGCGAGCGGTGCGTGCCGTGCCCGGGTCATCAAGGTGCCGCCGACGAGGATCAGCGCCGGGCCCTCGTCGCCGTGCCGCTCACCCGCGATCGCCGTACCGTCGGACGAGATCACCTTGAACATGCCGAATCCCCCTGCTCTCAAGGCCGTTCGGGCCTTGCACCCACCATCGGCCACGCCCCGGGCCAGAACCCGTCACCGGGCCGGGGGGCTGCCCTGGCGGTCAACTGCCCCCGCCCGTACGGTACGTCCGGCACACAGCACGGTGACCTGTACAGACGGACGAGATCACGCGCGGGCGACCTGGTCGAACCACCACACACCACGCCACGTCGACGGAAATTCCCTACCGCGGCGGCCGGAAGGGGCGGAGACTCGTCCCATGGCTGACATGGGGTCTTTCCGAGAAGCGGTCACCGCGTGGGCGGCCGGTGGCCCCGGCGATCCCGCGCGCGAGCTGGCCGCGCGGCTGCCCGTCCAAACGGTCGTCCTGCTCGAAGGGCCGAGCGACGTCGCGGCGGTGAACGCGCTGGCCGAGAGCCGCGGCCGGGACCTGGCGGCCGAAGGGGTCTGCGTCCTGTCGATGGGCGGTGCGATGAGCGTCGGGCGCTTCACCGAGCTCCTCGGGCCGCCCGGCCTGGGCCTGCGCCTCGCGGGACTGTGCGACGAGGCGGAGCGCGGCTACTACACCCGCGGCCTGGAACGGGCCCGTGCGGCGCAGGAAGGGTTCTTCGTCTGCGCGGCGGATCTGGAGGACGAGCTCATCCGCGCGCTGGGCACGGCCAGGGTCGAGGATCTCGTACGGGCGGAGGGCGACCTCCGCGCCCTGCAGACCTTCCTGCGCCAGCCCGCACAGCAGGGCCGCAGCTCACAGCAGCAGTTGCGGCGCTTCTTCGGCACGAAGAAGGGGCGCAAGATCCGCTACGGCCGCGTCCTCGTCGAGGCCCTCGAACCCGACCGCGTCCCCGCCCCGCTCGACGACCTTCTCACCTGCCTCTGAAGGCTCCTATGCGAAGTGGCCCGCGGATCGTGCGGCCGCTGCCCCCGGAAAGTATGATCAAGCAATGTCTGACATGACCGAAACCACGCCCGGCTGGCTGACCACGGATGAGCTGGAACTGGCCAGGGCCCGGATGCCGATCCTGTACGTGGAGGCCGTGCCCGTACGCGTGGACGACAGCGGCGAAGTCACCAGCATCGGGCTGCTGCTGCGCATCGGCCCGGACGGAACGGTCAGCCGAACCCTGGTGTCCGGCCGCGTCCTGCACCACGAGCGGGTCCGTGACGCGCTGCTGCGCCACTTGGAGAAGGACCTCGGCCCGATGGCCCTGCCCCGCGTCCCCGCCTCCCTCCAGCCCTTCACGGTCGCCGAGTACTTCCCCACGGCGGGCGTCACCTCCTACCACGACCCGCGCCAGCACGCCGTGTCCCTCGCCTACATCGTGCCGGTGGTCGGCGACTGCCGCCCCCGGCAGGACGCCCTGGACCTGGTCTGGCTCAGTCCGCAGGAGGCGGCCTCCGCCTCCGTGCAGAACGAGATGCCGGGCGGGCACGGGGTGCTGCTCAAGCAGGCGCTCGCCCATGTGGGACACGCCTACTGAGCTGGAGCTGGTTCTCCCGGCGGCACGCGGGGAGCGGGTGGAAGCGAGCGCACCAGGTCGTCAGCCGCCGATGCGGGCGATCAGGAGCGCGACGTCGTCATCGGCCGCCGCCGGAACGAGGTGGGTGATGAGCGAGTCGCACAGGTGGTCCAGCTGCGCCTGCGGATCCGTGAGCAGCTGCGTCAGTTCGGCCAGCCGCTCGTCGAGGTCACTGCCGCGGGCTTCGATCAGTCCGTCGGTGTAGAGCACGAGGAGGCTGCCGGGCGGCGCCGCGAACTCGGTGGGCGTGAAGGCGACGCCCCCGACACCCAGCGGGACGCCGGGCGGGGTGTCCAGGAGCCGGACCGTGCCGTCGGGGAGCACGAGTGCGGGCGGCGGGTGTCCGGCCCGGGTGACGGTGCAGTGCCCGGTGGCCGGGTCGACGACGATGTACAGGAAGGTGGCGAGCATCGGCTCGGCGAGATCGGTGAGGGCGGCTTCCAGCTGGTGCAACAGCCGGACGGGCGAAAGGTCCAGGCGCGCTAGGGCCCGTACGGAGGCGGACAGCCGGCCCATGACCGCGGCCGCGGCGATGCCGTGGCCCATCACGTCGCCGATGAGCAGACCGGCCCTGCCACCTGCCAGGTGCAGGACGTCGTACCAATCGCCGCCGACCTCGTTGACGTCGCTCGCGGGGAGGTAGCGGTGGCTGACCTCGATGCCGGCCGGCGGGGTGATGTGCTGGGGGAGCATGCTGCGCTGGAGGATGACCGCGGTCTCGTGCTCACGGTGGTAGAGCCGAGCGTTGTCGATGCTGAGCGCCGCACGTGCCGTGAGTTCACCGGCAAGAGTGACGTCTTCGGATCCGAACGGTCCTACCGGGCGCGTGCGGTAGAAGGTGGCGACGCCCAGCACCCTCTCCCGCGCCACCAGGGGCGCCATGATGAACGAGTGCACTCCCACCGCAAGCAGTTGCGCGGGTTTGGCCGAGTACCGGCCGGCGGGCGCGATGGCCTGCTCGTCGAGGCGGGCGATCAGGAAGGTCTGCCGGGCCGTGAGGGCCTGGGTGTAGGGGGTGCCCGGGGGGAAGAGGAGGGTACCGCCTAGCGGGGCGAGGATGTCGGTCACCTCGGATCCGGACAGTGGGGCCTTGCCGAGGCGCCGCAGGGCGACGCCGCCCGTCAGTCCCATGCCGGGCTCGTCCCCGCGCGCGAGCGCCTCCAGGACGTCCACGGTGACGGCGTCGGCGAGGCGCGGCACGGCGAGGTCGGCGAGTTCCTGCGCGGTGCGCTCCAGGTCGAGGCTGGAGCCGACGCGCATGCTGGCCTCACTGAGCATGGCGAGCCTGCGCCGGCCCGCTTCGGCTTCGACGTGGTCGCGCTGCTGCTCGGTGATGTCGACGAGCGAGGCGATGACACCGATCGGCATCCGGGCGGGGTCCTCCACCCGGACGTAGGAGCACGACCACACCCGGTCGTGGTCCGGTTCGGCCGGCGTCCGTCCGACACGCCGACGGTCCAGGAGCGGCTGCCCGGTCTCCAGGACCTGCCGCATGGCCTCCTCCATCTCGTGGGCGTTCACCTCCGGGAGGATCTGGGCCAGACGGCGCCCCACGTGCGCCGACTCGGGAAGGCCGTTCATGACTTCGAGAGCGGCGTTGACCTGCAGGAACCGCAGTTGCGTGTCGAGGATGGCGATGCCGACCGGGGAGCGGGAGAACAGGCCGTCCCACACCGCCGACGACCCCCTGATGCGCCGTGCCGCGTGGGCGTCGGCGGCGAAGACCAGCACCGTTGCCGCGCCGTGCTGCCGGTCGGACACCGGAGAGGCCCAGATCTCGACCTCGATCGGGTGCCCGTCGCGGTGCCAGGCGGTCACCGTGCCCATCACACCGCGCCCGGTGGCCGCGGCTTCCCAGAGGGAGCGGCCCAGGCTGCGATCGGATCCCGGGTGCAGGAGGTCGGCGATGTTGTGTCCCAGCATCTGCGGCGGGGCGTAGCCCAGCAATTCCTGCGCGACCTGGTTCCAGCGCACGATCGTCCCGTCGGCGCTGGTGGCCAGCAACGCGACCGGCAGCGCGCCCAGCCATCCGCCGGCGGCCTGCGCGGCGCCGCTGATCAGCTCGTCGACCGGCATGTGCTCGTTCATCTGGCACCTGTACCCAACGCCGCGGCGTCCTTGCCCTGCGTTCCGCGGTCGCGGTCATGCCCCGTTTGCTCAGGCGGACCGTCCGGGAACCGTGTTCCCATGGATCCATCGTCTGCCGGTCGGCGTGACGCCGCCTCCTGTCGTGACGTACTGCCCGTACCCGCTCACCGACCGCTACCACGGCGCGTCACCTCGGCGGGACCGCCGGACCGATCCTGCGCCGGCCCGCGGTCCTGGGCACGTCCGCGGAGGCAAGGCCGCCTCGCTCGGGCTGATCGTGCCCACGAACCGCCCCGGAGTGGACAGTTGGCTTCAACCCCCGTGTTCACACGTTCATTTGGTGGCAGTATGGATGCACGGGACACGTTCAGCCGACGGGTGGATCGGGGGATCTGATGCTGGCTGAGTCACGGCTGGCGCCGGCCGGCGGGAACGCCATCGTCCGGCGGGAGTCCGGCGGCCCCGAGTGAACTTCCAGCAGGTCACCGCCACCGGCGGGTTCGCGTACGGGGTGGTCGGTGCCGACATCCACGTGTTCGGTGACGGCACGCCGCTGTACGTGCTGGAGAACTGGCGCCCGCCCCCTGAGCCCGACTCGGCTTGGCTCGCGGAGCAGCCCAGCCGGATGCTCAACGCCCGCTTCGCGGTGGTCGGATTCACCGGCCGGGAAGGGGAGTTGGGCGAGCTGCGGCAGTGGTGCGGGGCCGGAGCCGGCCGCGCGGCCCGCTGGCTGCACGCCCCCGGCGGGCAGGGCAAGACCCGACTGGCCGACGAGCTGGCGCGCGAGCAGCTGCGGCAGGGCTGGAAGGTGGTCACGGCGACCGAGGGGCCCGGCAGCGTCCTGCCTCCGCCCGGCAGTCAGGACCTACGGCTCGACGGTGCGGCCGGGCTGCTGCTGCTCGTCGACTACGCCGACCGGTGGCCCCTTTCCTCTCTCACCTGGTTGTTCAGCAACGCGCTGCTGCACCAGCCGGGCGTGACCACCCGCGTTCTGCTGCTCGGCCGCAGTGCCGATGCCTGGCCGGCGCTCCGGGCCTCGCTGGTCAATCAGCAGGTATCGGCGTCGACCCAGGCCCTGCCGCCGCTCGACGCGTCCGGCCCCGGGGCGCGCGACGCGATGTTCCGGGCCGCCCGTGACGCCTTCGCGGACCGGTACGGCATCACCCCGCCCCCGGCGCGCGTGGACCTGGAGCACGAGGACTTCGGACTGACCCTGGCCGTGCACATGGCCGCCCTCGTCGCGGTGGACGCCCAGGCCGACGGCCTCGACTCCCCTGCCGGTCTGGCCGGACTCACCGTCTACCTGCTCGACCGTGAGCAGCTCAACTGGGCCCGTCTGCACAAAGGGCACCGCCACGGGAAGATCGGCACACCGCCGCGGCTGATGAACCGTACGGTGTTCACCGCGGCCCTCGCCGGCAGCCAACCGGCCGTGGAAGGCACCGAGTTGGTGGACGCCCTGCGGTTCGGGCACCCGACGGCCGGTCTGCTCGCCGACCACACGGTCTGCTATCCGCCGCCGGATCCGGGACGCGGGACCGTCCTCGAACCCCTCTACCCCGACCGCCTGTCCGAGGAATTCCTCGCCCTCACCGTGCCCGGCCACACGGCGGACTATCCGGCGCAGCCCTGGGCGGCGGCCACCGCCGCCCAGGTGGTGCGGGGGATCTCCCGGCCGGGCCGGGCGGTGACCACACTGGCCGCCGCGACCGCACGCTGGCCGCACCTCGGACGGAACTGCCTGTATCCGCTGCTGGAGGCCGACCCGGCGATCGCCGTGGCAGCCGGAGGCGCCGCCCTCTCGGCGCTCGCGGGGCTCCCGGACGTCGAGCCGTACCTGCTGGCGGAGATCCTCGACCGGATACCCGAACCCGTCCCGACCGACCTGGTGACCGCCCGGGCCACCCTCCGGGTCCGGCTGCTTCCCGCCCGGCTGGCATCGGCGGGCGACGACCGGGCCGAGACCGCCCGCATCCTCGTCAACCACGGCAACGACCTCCACGTCCTCGGCCGCGACGAGGAGGCCGCGGACGCCGGGCGGCAGAGCGTGGAACTCTTCGAGGCGCTGGCCGCCGCCGACCCGCAGGAGTACGAGGAACACGTCGGCCGGGCCCTCACCAACCATGCGAGCCAGCTCTCCCGGATCGGCCTGAACGCCGAGGCGCTGGCCGCGCAGGCCCGCGTCGTGGAGATCTTCCGCCGGCTCGGCAGGTCCGACCCGGAGCAGTACGACCTGCACCTGGCCACCGCGCTGGCCAATCACTCCCCGCTCCTCGAGGACGCCGGCCGGTGGCAGGACGCGTACCGGGCCAACCAGGAGGCGGCGGCCATTTACCGGAGGCTGGCGCCGACCGTCCCGCAGGCCCGGACGGGGTTGGCGATCGCCCTGACCAACGCGCAGGCCCTGACGCTGCGCAGCAGCGGCGAGGACGGCGCGGAGACGGGGATGGAGGCCGCGCTGGAGGCCGTCGAGCTGTGGCGGGAAGTGTCGGCGGCCGACCCGGTCTCCCACCGCGCGGATCTGGCCATCTCCCTGTTCAACGTGCAGACGGAACTCGCGGCGGCGGGCCGGCACCAGGAGGCGGTGGACGCCGGCGAGGAGTCCGTCGCGATCTACCGCGAACTCGCGCGGGCCGATCCTTCGTACCGGGAGGGGCTGGCCACCGCCCTTGGAAGACTGCGCGGCACACTCGTCGACGCCGGCCGGCCGGTCGAGGCCGTAGCGGCCGGCGCGGAGTCCGTCACCCTGTGGCGGCGGCTGGCCCGGGAGGCGCCGGGCGGGCACGAAAGCCACCTCCTCGGCGCACTGCACGAGCAGAACGACGCCCTCCGCGCCGCCGGCCTGCCGGAGGACCCCGAGGCCAGGGCACGTTCGCCGAGGGTTTCGATCGACTCGCTGGTCCACCGGCCCGCCGTCACCGTCGAGGTCTACGGGTGGGACGCCTCGGGTGTTCCGCCCACTCCGCCGCCGCCGGACCGGGCGGGGCGCGCGGCCGCCCGCCTCGCCCGGTCCGGCGACTGGCCCGCGTACTGGGAGCTGGTCTGCTCGCTCCCGATCGCGGAGGCCGTCCGGCTCGTCCGGCGCATCCCCCTGCGCAGGTGGCAGCCGCCGCAGGACACCGACCGTGAACTGCTGATGATGCTCAGGGAAGCCGACGCTGGCCGTACCGCTGCGGCGGTCGCCCGGCTTGCCGAGGCTGCGACCACCCGGCTGCCCGCCGAGATGAACCTCTTCAACGGCGATTACGTCTCCTTCTCGCACGGCGGTGCGGCCTTGCTGGTGGCCACGATCCGGCGGGACCAGAGCGAGGCGATCGAGACCTTCGACATCGAGGGCGGTCGCCGGGCGACCCTGCACGTGGGCGAATCCGGGCACTCCGCTCTGGCCTGCCTCGGGCCGACCCAAGTGGTGGCGGCCAGAAGGCTCGACGGGGACCGCTCCCTCTTCGAGATCGTCCGGCACAGTGCGGCGGGGACGTCCGTCCTGGCCCGCAGCACGGCCGTCGCCGGGGCCCGTTTCGCGGCGACCGCGACCGGGTGGGTGGCCGGGCTCCGGCTCGCACCCGCCGCGCTGGTCGAGGACGGTGCGGGCGAGTCCCGGCAGGTGGACCTCGGGATCTGGGGGCTGGCCCGGGGCGACCTGCTGGCCGCCGACCCGTCCGGGTCACGGTTGGTGCTCTCGGACGGCCACCGCATGGTCACCACGGACGCGGGCCTGCGGCGCGCGCTGGGCGTGGCCTCGATGCCCCCGGGTTGCGGTGACATCCGCTCCTTGGTCTTCGCCGGCCCCGACCACCTGCTGACCTCTGCGGCGGACGGCGAGCTGCTCCGGTGGGAACTCGGCGGCTACGAACCCACGGTGACGGCCCGGCTCCGGACCCCGCCGCTCGACAACCTGTTCGCCGTGCCGGTGTGGCGGGTGGTCGGCGGGAAGGACAACAGCGAGGCCCGGATCCGTTTCTACGACTCGGTCACCCTCGCGCCGGTACCGGCTCCTGCGGCCCTGGGCGGGGTCGCCGACCACATCAACCTGCTCCTGTCCTCGGCGGACGGTCGTTTCGTCGCCTACGGCGGTCAGCTGGCCGCCGGCGCCCGGCGAAGCAAGCGCTCCTACGAGTGGATCAGCATGCTGCACGATCTGGACCATCCCGGCTCGGTGCTCCAGCGCCCGCTCGTCGGCCTCCGCCGTCCCGTCCTGTCCGCGCTTGCGACCACCTGGAGCGACGATGAGCAGGTACGCGACCTGCTGACGCTCGCCTTCTTCCTGGCCTGCCGGTCGTCGCCCGGCGCGGGGGGATGAAACCAGAACCCGATACACGGCCGAGTCGATCAATAATGGGCCGTCGACCTTCCTGCACGATTGCGAGGAGCTCCAGATGACCACGACCACCCCCCGGGACTTGTTGATCATTTCCATGGACATGGGGTCCGGTCTCCCTGTCGAACAAGGCGACCTGTCGCTCGCGCTCGCAGGTGCCGAGGCGATCGACCTCCTCGCCGCCGAGGCCATCAGGCTGGACGGGGACCACATCGTGCCGGGCCACCAGCCGGCACTGGCCGATCACCTGTTGGACGAGGCAGCCGCGTCGCTCGTTCGCGAGGCGCCCTACGAGTCGGTCGCCGACTGGCTGTGGCGCAGGGGCCGAGGCCTGTCCGCGGCCTACCAGGCCGCACTTGAGGCAGAGGGGCAGCTCACCCGGCAGCGCCGTCACGGCATCTCCTTCCGGGCCGGCCAGTTGGAGCTGGCGGATTCGCCCGCCCGAAGCCAGGCTGCGGACCGCTGGACCTCGGATGAACCCGCCCTCGTCAACCTGGCGGAGGCCATCGGGGTCCGCGGCGAGCGGACCGGAGACCTTCCGGACGTGACCGACGACGCCGTCGCGACCGTGCTGGCCGCCGTCAACGACGCCTTGGTGGAACTGTCGTCCGTACGGCAACGCCGAGCCATCGAGGACGCGGCCTTCGACAACATCTGGCGAGGCGGCGTCGGATAACGACGGCGCGAGCCCGCAACCACCAGATTCGGCCATTCCCAACAGCCCCTTGAACAAATGGAGTTGCTGCCCAAAACCCGCGTTGCAAGACTCCGGTGGCCCTTACGGCAGCCCGCCGTGCAGGGTTCCACGCATGACACGTGGGGGGATTTGATCTTGAAGCGACAGACGATGCGCCGCGCCTTGGCGCGCACGGTCACCGGGCTGGGGCTCGCACTCGCTCTGGCCACGGGTGGGCTGCTGACGGCGACGGGCGCACACGCGCAGCCCGTGACGGAGGGAACCGTCAGCTTCAGCGGCGATTCCGGGGACTACATCAGCGGCGGTAGGTCCTACTCCTACTCCGCGGGCACGGACCAGATCCAGGTGAACGGATCCGCCGCGCGCGGACTGGTCGACGTCAGCGTCAGCGGCGCCAACGGCGACTGGTGGTCCCTCTCCCTGGCCGCGCCGCAAGGCCAACAGCTTCAGGCCGGAACGTACGAGGGCGCCACCCGGTTCCCGTTCAACGGGAGCAACGCCCCCGGCCTCAACCACGACGGCAACGGCCGCGGCTGCAACACGCTGACCGGGGCCTTCACCATCTCGAAGATCACCTGGGGCCCCAACGGCTACGTCGAGGCCCTCGACGCCGCGTACGAACAGCACTGCGAGGGCGGCGAGCCCGCCTTGCGCGGCCAGGTGCACATCAAGAACCCGGCCGCTCCCGCGGAGCTTTCGCTGGGCGTCGGCGTGGCCGTCGAGGGCAAGGCCAGCGCGCTCAACGGCAAGGCCACCGTGCACGGCAAGGTGACCTGCAACAAGCCGGTTCAGGTGGATGTTTCGGGCCTGGTGACCCAGGTCAAGCGGAACATCTTGATCCGTGGCTCGTACAGCACCACCGTGAAGTGTGTTCCCGGCGCGCCCGCCGCCTGGAGCGCCGAGGCGGATCCCACGGGAACCACCCCCTTCCAGGCCGGGGACGTCGAGGTCAAAGCGACGGCCACCGCGGTCGACAGCGACTACCAGGTCACCGTCACCGCCAGTGACGTCGCGGCAGTCCACCTGACCAGGGTGAAGAGGTAACGGGGCAGGGCAGGAAGGAGGCCCCGCGCCCGGCGACCGGGCGTGGGGCCTGCGTCCCGGCGGGCGATCCGGTCCCGCTCCGGAGCACGTGCTCCGGAGCGGGTGGACCTGCCGGCTACGCGTTTCAGGCGGCGGTGATGTTCTCCGCCTGCGGGCCCTTCTGGCCCTGCGTGATGTCGAAGGTCACGGCCTGGCCTTCCTGGAGCTCGCGGTAGCCGGTGGAGTTGATGTTGGAGTAGTGGGCGAAGACGTCCGGTCCGCCGCCGTCCTGCGCGATGAAGCCGAAGCCCTTTTCGGAGTTGAACCACTTCACGGTTCCGCTGGCCATGGTCATGCCTTTCAGTCGATGTCGGATCCGCACCGCGCGGACCCGGAGGTGATCGCCCTGGTCCGGCACTGCACAGCAAGACGCCCACGCCAGGGCGCGGGCAGGTACTGCGAACCACGACAGCTGGAGCTGAAGTTACACGCCGGATCCGCCCATCACCAGAGAGCAAGGATCACCGGCCGCCGACTCTTCCCGGTTCGCCTTCCGGCATCGGGGGTGAACCGCGGCCTGTCATGTGTGGTCGCCGGCCGGTTCCCGCTCGTGCTGTGGCGTGTGATCGTGCCGGGGAAGCAGGAGCGGCGTTGCCATGATGAGGAGACCGGCGATGGCGATCGCGGTGCGGGGGCCGGTGAGGGCGGCCAGCAGGCCCCACAGGGCGGTCAGCGCGGCGATGGTGGCCTTGCTGGTGACCGACCACGCGGACAGGGTGCGGGCGACTCGGTCTGCCGGTGTCCGGTCGAGCCGGTAGGTGGCGAACACCGGGTTGAAAGCACCCATGCAGGTGATCAGCCCGAGCTCCACGGCCATGACGAGCACGAGTCCGCCAGTGCCCGGGCCGACGAGGGCCAGACCGAGCAGCCAGCATGCCCGCAGCGTCCCGGCGGTGCGCATGACCCGGTGCCGCCCGAACCGTACGACGAGCCGCGGGGCCAGCCGTGAGCCGATCAGGCCGCCGACGCAGGGCACGGCGAACGCGAGTCCGTACTGCCAGGGCGTGAACCCGAGGCGGCCGAGCATGAGGACGGCGAGCACCGGCGCGGTCGCCATGATCAGGCCGCTGACCAGAACCGTGTTGAGGAACAGCGGGCGCAGGACGGAGTCGGTCAGGATGTACCGCCATCCCTCGAACAGGTCGCCGACTCGCAGCCGTGGCGGCGCGCCGGTCGGCGCGGGGTGCGGCTCGCGGCCGCCGATCGCGCGGATGCCGATCGCCGAGAGCAGGAAGCTCACCGCGTTGGCCACCACGGTCATCACCGGGCCGAACAGGCCGATCGCGGCCCCGCCGAGCGGGGGGCCGAGCATGGTGGCGGTCCAGGTCGTGGACTCGAACCGCCCGTTCGCCACGAGCAGGTCCTCCGGCCGGACCAGCGCCTTCAGGCATGCGCCACTGGCCGCCGTGAAGGCGATGTCGGCCGCGCCGACGACGACCGACACGACCAGGAGTTGGATGAAGCTGAGCCGGCCGAGCGCGTACGCCGCGGGCACGCTCATCAGCGCCGCGAACCGGACCAGGTCCATCGCGACCATCACGGGCCGCTTGCGGCGGAACTCGACCCACGGGCCGAGCGGCAGCGCCACCACCGTGCCGACCGCCAGGCCCGCGGCGGCCAGTAGCGACACCTCGGTCGTCCCGGCGTGCAGTACGAGGATCGCGATCAAGGAGAACGCGTCGAAGGCGAGCCACGTGCCGAGCGTGCTGACCGCGTACGCCGCCCAGAGCCACCCGAACCGCCGACCCAGCGACCGCCCAGCCACCATGATCAGCACACCCTCGCCCGCTCGTACGAACAACCTCACGTTGACCGGTGACATCCAAGCCTGCCGCACACCAGCGGTAGCCCGGTGGCGACGCCGGCTACAGCATCCGCACCTCGGCCTCGGGGAGCTTGTCCCACCAGTGGTGGTAGCGGCTGTAGACCGCCGCCTCGCGGTCGTCCAGGAGGGCCTTCAGGGATTGGGCCTCTGCGGCAAGTCCGTCCCAGGTGGCGGGCGACAGCGGCTGGAAGGCCGTGGCCTCGATTCCGTCGTCCAGCGGGCGCCACACCCCGGCGACGTGGCCGTCGACGAGCAGGCTGGGCAGCACATCGCCGTTGCGCCGGATCACCAGCGGCCGGTAGGCGGGCGGTATCAGCCGGCTGCGGTCGGCGTAGGCCAGCAGGGTGCTGTCCCACATGGCCATGAGCCGGGGCGGGGCGGGGGTGTCGGCGGGTGGCCGGGAGGCACCGGGGAGGTCGAACAGCGTGCCGCCGTCCGGGCCCTGGAGCTGTTCGACGGCGCCGTCGAGATCTCGGAGGGCCGCGCGGACGGGTGCCCGCTGCACCATGGCGAACTGCGCGATGTCCGCGACCGAGGCGGGCCCGAACCCTGCCAGATAGCGCAGGACCAGCGTCTGCATCGACTGCGGATCGAGCGCCCGGCCCGCAGGCGGGGCCGGGGTGTCCGCCGTCACGAACGACGGTCGGTGGCCGAACGACCATGCCGCGTCCGTCGGGGCGTGGTGCAGCGGCGCGTATCCCTTCAGCCCCCACCAGGCGCCGTCCTTCTTCTCGGCGCCCAGCCGTTCCTCGGTCCACGCCTGCATCTGCGCCGAAGTCCGCGGACTGCGGGCGAAGGCCAGCAGTTCCGGCACCAACTCGTGGGCGTCTGCCGGGGTCAGCCCCGCGGCGGCGAAGCGGGAGCCGAGCCGGGAGGCGTACAGCGTCGGCTGCATCGCCGCCCGGAAGACCGGGTAGTCCTCGGCGTGTACGGCGTGCAGGGTGATCCGCATCAGGGTCGCCTTGACGACCGACCGCCCGGCGAAGGCGGCGTCGAGCTCGGCCGGAGCGAAGCCCGTGAGCCTGTTCCACAGCGCGATGTACGGCGAGGCCGGGTGCTGCGCCTGGAGCGCGACCACGCGCCGCACCCCGTCGGGGACGCTCAGCGGTTCGCGTTGCAGCAGCAGCTGGCGGCTGAGGGTGGCCCTGTTGAGTTCGAGCGCGGTGATCGTCACAGCCCAGGATTCTGCCCTGTCCCCGCACAGCGACGGCGTCGCGGCTGCCGCGTAGAGGTGCTCCTACTTGAGGGCCACCCGGCAGGCGCTCACGGCGGTCCCGTTGGTCACACCGCCCGCGGTCAGGCCGGACACGCACTGCTCGTGGTCACCGTTCAAGCCGACGTAACACGCCGACCTGATGGAGGCCGGGGCCTCGCCACCCCGTAGCTCCCGCTCGACCTGGTTGATGCAGGCCGAAACGTCCGCGTGGGCGGCGGGGGCCGTGAGGGCCGCGCCACCGAGTGCGAGGGTCAGGCCGGTGAGGACACCTGCGATACGGGTCGACGTGCGCATGGGACGCACCTGCTCTCCGGATTCGTCGCGCGACCCGGCACCTGGATGTGACGGATCGGCGGAGGAACGGCGCCGAGCGCACACGGCCTGCGTACAGCCACTGGGCCCGGGCTCCCGCACCGGACCGGCCCGGCAGGGCCTCCCCTCCCTCCTTCGACGCTAGAGCAGCCCCCTGCCGCACGCACCCGCTGGGGCGCTCACCTGGCATGACACGCCCCCGGGTGCGGGAATCCGCTGGTACGGGGAGCCGCTCGGCCTAGGCTCGCGGCATGGGTACCGACAGGGTGACAGTGGCCGACCTGATCTTCGATCGGCTGGACACGAATGGTGACGGGGTGCTCGCCGCGGACGACTACCGGGCGAGTGCGGAGCACGTGCTCCAGTCGTACGGCATGGGGCCGAGCGCCCCGAAGGGACGCGCCCTGATCGAGGCGAACCTCGCGCTGTGGGAGCAGCAGGCCGAGCTGGTCGACCGCGATCACGACGGGAAGATCACGCGGGAGGAGTACCGGGAGTGGGTCGCCTCCCTGCCCGCCTCGGATTCCGGCCGGCCCTCGGGCTCCCCGGAGGTGATGGCCGCGCTGCACGCTCAGTTCAATGTGGCCGACCGCGACGGGGACGGGGTGATGGACCGCCATGAGTTCGCGGTGTGGCGGGGGCTCAAGAACGTGGCGGCCCAGACGGCGGAGGCCTCGTTCGAGCTGATCGACTCGGACGGGGACGGTGCGATCAGCTGGAACGACTTCACCGGCGCGGCGCACCAACACGGCCTGGCGGCGCTGCTGTACGGGCCGAGCTAGCCGAAACGGTGCGACCGTACCGAGGCGGGTGGGGGTGGCCTCGGCAAATCGCCTGGGGGGAGCTGGACACTGTGCGGAGCCGCTCGGAGGAGACCGGCGCCGAGCCGGCGAACGTGCCCTTCGCTGTCTGGGTCAGCGGCGTCGGAGAGTCACGCTGACCTGATTGATCCTCAGATCACGTGTACGTACTGTCTGATCATTGTCGGACGAGATGGTGCACTGAGTGGGGGGCGGGCGCATTGGCGTCGAAGGCGCGGCCGGGCAGGATCATCGGCGGACGGTACCGGCTCATCGAGGAGCTCGCGGCCGGAGGCTTCGGACGCGTCTGGAAGGCGCACGACGAGACGCTGCACGTGGACGTGGCGGTCAAGGAGGTTTGGCTACCGCCGGCGGCCTCCGAGGCGGAGCATCGTGAACGCTTGCTCCGCGCCGCGCGCGAGGCCCGCAATGCCGCCAAGCTGCGCGACCATGCCCACATCGTCGCCGTCCACGACCTCGTGGTCGAGGACGACGTCCCTTGGATGGTGATGCGGCTCGTCGACGGACGCTCCCTGGAACAGCACCTGCGGACGGACGGCCCACTGCCCGCCCGGCGGGTGGCCCTGGTGGCCAGGGCACTGCTCGACGCGCTCGGGGCCGCCCACGATGCGGGCATCACGCACCGCGATGTCAAGCCGGCCAACGTCATGCTGACCGCGGACGGGCAGGTGCTGTTGACCGACTTCGGCATATCCGTCCACCAGACGGACACCGCCCTCACCGCCACCGGAGGGATCATCGGCTCGGCTGAGTACATGGCCCCCGAGCGGTTGAACGGCAGCGACGACGAAGCCGCCGGAGACCTCTTCTCGCTGGGCGTCACCCTGTACCAGGCGGTCGAGGGCGTCTCACCGTTCCGGCGGAACACCCCGACCGCCACGCTCGGTGCCGTGGTGCTCCACGAAGCACCACCACCCCAGCGCGCCGGCGCGCTGGCCCCGCTCATCACCGCCCTCCTGGCCAAGGACCCCCGCGACCGGCCGACCGCCAAGAGTGCCCTGGCCGCGCTGCACAACACGCCCACGGAGACCTCGCCACCCCCCAAGGCCCCCAAGGCCCCCAAGCCCGCCAAACCCCCCAAGCCTCGCGAGCCCCACCCTCTGGCGCAGTCGACCATCACCGTCGCCAACGATGCCTCGGTCTTGCTCCGCGTCCTCGTCGACGGCGTCGTGCTCGGCAGGGTCGCGGGAAGCGAGACGTCCGCTTTCAAGGTCGCCCCCGGCCTCCACAGCATCCTGGTGCGGGCCGACGGATACAGCAGCCTTGCCTGGCCGATGCAGGTGAAACCCGGCTCCACCGTCAACCTCGTGGCCCGTACCCGGGGCGACGACGTGCTGCTGGGCACCGCCGACGGGAAGGTGCCGCAAGGGGCGGACCTGCCGGTGGAACCGGCAACGCCCGTCGGCAGGAATGGATTCGCGCCCTGGTTCAGCCTTCTTGGAGGAGCCCTGGTGATCCTCATCTGCGGGTGGATGGCCTTCGCGGCGTACGAAAGCTTTGCCGAAGCCGGCCGGGAGGCCGCCAACCCGATCGGCGCCGCATTGGTGAGCGCCGTTCCGGCGAGCGGCATCTGGGGTGGTGTGAACGCCATGGCAGGGCAGACGGTGTCGAGGCGTGCCACCCTGTGGCTCGCCTGGATCATCTCCTTCGGTGTCTTCGCGGTTCTCATGGGGAACTACGTCTCGCATCTTCCATGACACCGGAGCGCGGCGGTGGTCGTTCGCGCGGCGGCTAGCGCCGGGTGCCGGTGCGCTCCGAAAGGCGGCGGGACAGCACCTGGCCCAGCGCCAGCACGCTCAGGCCGAACATCAGGACGCCCAGGGGGACATGGAGCGACGGTATGCGCGCGACGCCGAGCACCACCTGCACCGAAGCGAGTACGAGGAAGCCGGACGCGTGCAGGATGGGGCGGGGCGAACCGCCGCCCGGGCGCCACGCCAGGATCGCGGCGAGCACGTACACCATCGACGCGCCGTACATCACGCGCGCTCCGACGCCGTGCAGCAATTCGCCGTGGGCCGAGGACAACAGGAGTCCGGCGGTGGCCGCCTGGAAGAAGATGGCCAAGGTCTGCAGGGCGATGGCGACCTTCAGGAACGTGAGGCTTCCCCGCACTGCTGTCGTCTGTGTGGCGGCCATGGAACGGTCCCCCTGTTCTGCCTCGCGGCGGTGGATCGGTAGTGTCTCGATGGTCCGACGAAACGGGCCGGCGAAATGTGAGGTGGGGCGCCTGCCTCGCAGGCCGGGTGCGGTGTTTCGGCGGACTGTGCGGAGCAGTAGCGGACGAGAAGAACCAGGAAGCGGTCACGACCATGAGCACCATCCCGTCCGAGTCAGGGCTTGACCGGTCCGAGCCGGGTCTGAGCGTGGTCGTCGGCGAGAGGCGTCAGCTGATCAATCTCGCCTACCGGCTGCTGGGTTCGCTGGCCGAGGCCGAGGATGCCGTGCAGGAGGCCTACACCCGCTGGTACGCGATGTCGCGGCAACAGCAGGAGGCCATCGAATCGCCCGGCGCCTGGCTGACGACGGTGGCCGGCCGCATCTGCCTGGATCTGCTCGGCTCCGCGCGGGTCCGGCGCGAGCGCTACGTCGGTGAATGGATACCCGAGCCGCTGCCCGACCGTACGGAGTGGATCAGCGGACGGGCGGGCGGCGGGGCCGAGTCGGCCGATCCCGCCGACCGGGTCACCCTGGACGAGTCGGTGGACATGGCCTTCCTCGTCGTACTGGAATCGATGACGCCGGCGGAACGGGTGGCGTTCATCCTCCACGACGTCTTCCGGTACCCCTTCACCGAGATCGCCGAGATCGTCGGCCGGACACCGGCGGCCTGCCGGCAGTTGGCGTCCTCGGCCCGTCGGCGTGTTCGCGCGGCGCAGGCTCCGGTGGTGCCGACGGCCGGGCAGGCCGGTCTGGTGCGGCATTTCAAGGAGGCGTGGGAGGCCAAGGACATCGAGGCCCTGGTCGGCCTCCTCGACCCCGACGCCACCATGGTCGCCGACGGCGGCGGCCTGGTCGGTGCCGTCCTGCACCCGGTCGAGGGCAGCGAGCACATCGCCGCGTACCTGATCCACATCGCCGGCAAGGCCCCTGGGATGACGCTCCTGGAGCGGACGGTCAACGGCCGGCCCGGCCTGGTCGCCCAGCACGGCGGTGTCACCGTGACCGTGGCGGCGTTCGGCCTGGCCGGCGACCGCATCACTCGCATCTGGGCGGTCCGCAATCCGGACAAGCTCCGTCCGTGGACCGGGATCGGACCGAACTGACCCGCGCCGGGAATCCGGCCCTCACGGCCGTCTCGCACCCTCGTCAGAGGGGGCGGCTGAACTCCAGTCGGGCCGCGAAGTTCTCGTACCCGGCGCTGCGGAACGCTCGGGCCATGGCCACATTGGCCCGGTCGCAGTCCCCGCGGACCTCGGTGGCGCCGTTCGCCGCGAGCACGCGTGTGCTCCGGCGCACGACCGAGACGGCATACCCCTTGCCCCGGTGGGCGGGGATGACTCCGACGAAGCCGATCACGGGCACGCTGGGGTTCTCGGCCGGCAGGCTGACCACGGCGGGGGTGCCGTCCGCGTCGTAGCCGATCTCCCACCAGTCGGGTTCGTGACGCAGCTCGGCCGTCTCCTCGAAGAGCAATTCGGCAGCGCGCCGCAGGCCGTGACGCTGCACGTCGGCGGCCAGGCGTGCGTCAGCGGTGTCGGCGAGCAGCTCCTGCAACACGTCGATGAACGGCTGCCGGCCGAGATCGGCGAGCGAGCGGAAGTCCAGCCGGGGGTCGTCCGCGGGCAGCTCCCCGGACACCTGGTGGCTGAAGCGCAGCCCGTCGCGAACCACCGTGAAGCGCGCACCTCGCAGGAGTTCGCCCCGGCGCTGTGGGTCCCGCTGGAACTGCGGGGCCTGGGCGGGCGAATCGACGACGTGTTCCAGCTCGGTCGCGCCGAGCTCACGGGCCTTCGCGGCTGCCGCGTCGAGCAGCGCGATGCCGGTCTCCGGTGAGTCTTCGGGCGCCTCGAACAACACGACGGCGAGGGGGACTTCGTGGCCCGGTATGGTCCACAGCACCACGCTGCCGCTCGGCCGCCCGTCGCTGCCTTCGGCAACGAGGCACCACTCCGGCCGCGTGCACTTCCTGTCGAGGAGCTGGCCGAGATACTCGCGGGTCGCGGCGTTGCGTTCGGTATCACCGGGGTACTCGACCAGGGCGGGGAGTTCGTCGGGGCGGGCGATGCGAATGAGTGTCACAGAGTGCCTTGTCATCGGGGGCGAGGTCGCTGGTGCGACGCGAATATAGCGCGCGCAACGGGCGTCAACCGAAAGGTTTTTGCAGGCATCCGCAGTTCACGCCGCTGAATCACCGCGCGTGGTCCGATGCCGTCCGGCGAGGAGCGGTCTCGGTCGCGTCTGCGAGGTTTCGGAGGGGGGCCAGGGGCGAGCGGACGACGAACAGGAGCGCGGTGAGGGTGGCCGATCCGGCCGGCACGCTGCCCGCGACAGTGATGCCCGGCAGGACAAGACAAGACCCAGGAGATACGTTCTAGTCCCCGCGGACAACGGTGAATCGGTGTTCGTGGAAGTGGTCCCAGTCCGGGATCAGGCGGAAGCGCGCATGGCCTTCGAGGTCTCGCGCCGCCACCGAGCGCCGGAGGTGAGGAGCTCGTCCGGGTACTCCAGCTTGCGCGTCAGGTGATGGATGATCGCCTGCTCAGCGCCCTCAAGGCTGCCCACTCGTCGCATCTCACCGAAGACTTGCCGCAGGCTGTGCGGCAGCGGGAGTACGTCCTCGGGCAGGGGAAGGGTCTCCGGCATCGTCCAGACGCCGTCGCCGTACGAGGCGATGCCGAGCGCGACCATGATGTCCGCCAGATCCCGGATCGTCGACGGAGCGCGCAGCCCCGCCGCCTCCAGGGCTGCCTGGCAGGCGGCCTGGCGTGCCTCCGCGTCGGCCCTGATCCGGGCCGCATCCTGCTCGTTGTCCGCCTCGTCGAGGTCATCCGGCTCCAGCCACATCACAGGGGAATCGAGGCTGTCGCCCACACCGTGGAAGACACCCGGCAGACCGGTCCCGAAGAGTTCCTCCGCCACCTTTCCGATGGCGGGTTCCCGCATGTGCCGTACAGCCGCCGTGCTGAAGATCATGCACAGCATGAACGATTGGTGGCGGGGCAGGACCCGCATCCACCCGCTGGGAAACCAGTCGTTGTGCACGGCCATGGAGTCGGATGCGGGACCGGTCGCGGCGCCCTCGGGTGTTGCTGACATGACTCGTGATCGTATGGACCCACAGCAGCCGGGGGCGGCCACCATCACCCGATCGGCGGTATGCGTCCACTCTCACGCGGCAGTCAGCTCGGGTTGACCGGTGGATGCCAGCCAGGCCACACCACGGGCGGCGTGTGGGGCGCGCGGCGCCGGCGGGTTTCCCGCGCGAGGAACGTGAATCCCGAGATGAGTGTCGCGCTGAACGACAGCACCACGATGGACGGCTGCCAGAAGGCGGCCACTCCCCCCAGCGCCAACCACAGCGATGCTGACCCCGCCGCCAGTACCAGCATCAACGGAACCCTGGCTCCGAGCGGCAGCCTGCCGCTCACCACGACGAGGACGTACCCGAGGACCGCACCTGGCGTGACAACCACCATCACACCAACGATCAGAAAGACGAAAAGAGCGATGATCATGTTGCGCTGACCTCCTGAGCTCATGGCGAACCCGCCACAAGGGCAGGCGGATCCACACCCCTCCGCCGCTCCCGCAGGTTCTCCCGGCGGCAATACTGCCAGAGGGCTTGAACGTGTTCAATATCGGGCCCCCCTCGCGGAACGCCGTCCTTCTTTCGGTGCGGTCACCGCCGTGGCGCGCACCGGCAGCCTGCCTGCGGCCGGTGCGCGCGGCACAGTGGGGGGATGAACGTGAGCAGCAACCTCCTGGCCCGGGCGGCGCGCGTGGCGACCAGGCTCCCCGCCCAGGATCTGGGACGGGCGCGGCGCTTCTACGCGGAGCGGCTCGGACTGGAGCCCGTCGACGAACGGCCCGGCGGTCTGCTGTACCGGTGCGGGGGCGCGGAGTTCGTGCTGTTCCGGTCGACCGGAGCCTCGCCCGGCACGTTCACGCAGATGGCCTTCGAGGTGGACGACCTCGCCACCGTGGTCGCCGAGCTCAAGCAGCACGGCGTGGTGTTCGAGGACGTCGACGTGCCCGGGTTCAAGACGACGGACGGGATCGCCGAGATCGACGGGAACTACCCGAGCAAGGGCGCCCGGGGCGAACGCGGCGCGTGGTTCCGTGACAGCGAGGGCAATCTGCTGGGGATCGGCGAGCCGGTCACCTGAACAGACCTGTTCGGCCGGTCAGCGCGTCCGCAGCTCTCATCCCATTCGTGATGTCAACTCCCGACCCCTGGAAGGTGGTCCGACCATGCAGCCGAGCGAGGTCACCGAGGTCCTGAACCGTCCGATCAGCCAGGAACTCCTGGCCCGCGATCTGACCCGCCTGGCCTACGTCGCCAAGGACGGCACACCCCGGGCCATTCCGATCGCCTTCGTCTGGAACGGCACGGAAATCGTCATGTGCACACCGCGGAACGCCCCGAAACTGCCGGCCCTGCGCCAGAACCCGATGGTCGCCCTGACGATCGACACCGAGGTGCACCCGCCGATGATCCTGCTCATCCGCGGTCGGGCCGAGCTGGACCTCGTCGACGGCATCCCGGACGAGTACCTCCAGGCCAACAGCACCTACACGATGACGCCCGAGCAACGCGTCGAGTGGGAGGCCGAGGTCCGCTCGCTCTACAAGGGCATGGTCCGGATCGTCGTGACCCCGACGTGGGCCAAGCTGATCGACTTCGAGACGACCCTCCCGAGCGCGGTCGAGGAGCTGATCCGGCAGCGGGAGGAGGAGCGCAACCGGGCCTGACCACGCACCCGCACCCGTGCAGGGGTGGGGCCGCATTTCCCGTTCGAGCAGATCCCACAGAGCGCTGCCGATACCTGAACCCGGAAGGCTGCCCACATGGCCGGACCGCCCCCGCACGACGACGCGGACACCGCGCAGCTCTCGCAGCGACTGGACGACCTGTACGCGGTCCGGCCGCCATGGGAGATCGGACGCCCCCAGCAGGCGTTCCTCGACCTCGCCCGGTCGGGCGCCATCCGGGGGCGGGTCCTGGACGTCGGCTGCGGGACCGGGGAGCACGTGCTCATGTGCGCCGACCTCGGCCTCGACGCCACCGGCCTGGACCTGGCGGACACCGCACTGCGGGCAGCGGAGGACAAGGCGCGCCGGCGCGGCGCCACCGTGCGGTTCCTCCATCACGACGCGCGGAGGCTGGCCGCACTGGGAGAGCAGTTCGACACCGTCCTCGACAGCGGTCTGTTCCACCTGCTCGATACGGGCGACCGTCCTGCCTTCGCGGCCGGCCTGCGGGCGGCGCTGCGTCCCGGGGGCCGCTACTTCATGCTGTGCTTCAGTGACCGGGAGCCCCAGACACCCGGGGCCCGGGGACCACACCGGCTGACGCGGGAGGACATCACAGCCGCGTTCGCCGGCACTCTGCGGATCGACTCCCTCGTACCGGCCACGATCGAGACCAACCTGGACCGGCCGGACGTCCGGGCCTGGCTCGCAGCCATGACGAGGGTCTCCGCGCAGGGTCCGAAGGCGCCGCGCCCCCAGTGACCGGGCGGGGCGTACGGCGGCCCGAGTCTTCGGCCGGTGACGTCGTCGCGGCGCCGTCATCCCCCTCGGTTCGGGTTCTCCACTCCCCCGGCCGGGTGGCCGTCCGCCGTGTCGTCATGTGGCCGGGCCGCCTCGGGACGAGGATGTGCCCGACGTTTCCCGACCTGGCAGGAGCTCCACCGTGCTCGAACGACACCGCCGCAAGGGCGCCGCTGACCGCACCGACGTCACCTTCGTCCTGCCCGCGGACACCCCGCCGGGACCCGTCAGCGTCGTGGGCGACTTCAACGACTGGCAGCCCGGCACCCACGAGCTGCGGCCGCGGAAGGACGGCACGCGGGCGGTGACCGTAGCCCTGCCGGGGAAGGCCACGCACGCCTTCCGCTACCTGGCCGCGGGCGACTACTGGTTCAACGACGAGGGAGCCGACGCGCTCGAGGGCCCCAACAGCCTCCTGCGCACCTGACGGCCTGCTCCTGGCCAACTACGCACCGTATTCCCCAGCACCCACGAGTACCGTTGGAGGGGCTCCCGGGGGCGCGTCAGTGGATGGGGTTGACAGTCGTGTCGACATCGAGCCATGAAACATTCGGTGCACCTTGCTGGGTCAGTCTCATGGCCCGTGACCTGGGCGCCTCCCAAGGGTTCTACAGTGCGGTCCTCGGCTGGCAATTCCGTACCGCCCGTCTCGGAGACGCGTTCACCGTGGCCTTCAGCGACGGCGTGCCGGTGGCAGGCATCGGCACCCTGCCGCCGACACTCTCGATCCCCGTCGCCTGGACGCCGTACTTCGCCGTCGACGACGCGGACACCACGGCGGCGCGCATCCTGGAGCGCAGCGGGACCGTCGCCGTCGGGCCGCTGCCCTTCGGCACCGGGCGGGCCGCGCTCGCCTCCGACCTGGACGGCGCGGTCTTCGGGATCTGGCAGGGGGACGCCATCCCCGACTGGGGCATGGGCAGCGAAGCCGCCCCGGCCTGGCTCGAACTGCGCACGAGGAACGCCTTCGACGCCGCCATTTTCTACGGTGAGGTCCTGGAGTGGGCCTGTGACCACGCGGGCTGCTGCGAGGTCGCCTTCGTGGAGGAGAGCAACCACATCCTGTTGCGCCACCACGGCCAGACCGTGGCGCGCCTGCGCGGCGGCGCCCTCACGGAGGCCCCCGACCCGCACATCCGGCCGCGCTGGCACGCCCACTTCCGGGTGCCCGACCTCGAAATGGCCGTGAAGGCGGCCGTCGGACTGGGCGGCAGCACCGCCTCCGGCAAGGACCCCGACCCCTTCCCCCGCGAGATCACCCTGCGCGACCCCGACGGTGCCCTGTTCGGCATCGTCGGCCCGGCCGGACCCGGCGCCTCCTGACCGCCCGCCTCTCAGCCGCGTGGTTGCGCTGCGATGCTCGAACCCGGGGAACTGCCAGGGAATGGCGCGCAGTTGGATGATGACCGCTCCGATGTCGTGGAAGGTGTAGAGGCTCATCTCCTCTCGCGCGGTGGTCACGTCCAGGCCCGCGCCTTCCAGCGCCTCTACGGCGAGGCCCAGGGGCCACCGGTCGGGATCGTTCGGTGCGGGGATGCCGAGGGATTCATTCAGTTCCCGCTGGTTGCGGCTGCCCACCTGCTGGGTGAGGAAGCGCCCGCCCGGCGCGACTGCGGTGCGGATGCTTGCCGCGTCCAGTAGTCCGTGCCGGTTGAGGACCAGGTCGAAGGGGCCGGGGTCACCGCCGCCGGTTGGCGGAACGGCCTCGCAGGGGCCGCGGCGGTTACACGTGCCGAGAACTGCGGGGCGGGGAGCAGTCGCAATGGTCACGATTCACAGCACGCTGAGCAAAGGGGCTAGACCAGAGCGCGGGTGCGATGCTACACAGATCCATCAGGGATAGTTACACGTGTAACAACACTCGCTCGAACCACGGAGGCTCCGGATGACAGCCCCTTCCCGCTGTCCGGCCCTGTGCCGTTCCGGGAACTCCGGAGGGTAGATGCCCACCGCGCCCCGGCCGATGCCGCTGCCCTTCTCCTGGGCCGACCAGGAACGACACCTCGTCGACCACCTTTCGGCGCTGATCCGCCTGGACACCTCGAACCCGCCGGGCAATGAGATCGCCGTCGCACGCCACCTCTCCCGCGAGCTGTCCCGCTCCGGGATCGCACACGAGGTTCTGGAGTCCGAGCCCGGACGGGCCAACCTCGTCGCCCGGCTGCCCAGCACAGGACAGGAACCGCCCCTCATGCTGCTGGGCCACGCCGACGTCGTCGGCGCCCAACCCGACGGCTGGAGTCGTCCCCCCTTCTCGGGCGAGGTCGCGGACGGCCGTGTGTGGGGCCGGGGGGCACTCGACATGAAGGGCCAGATCGCCGCGAGCCTGCTGGTGGTGCAGCTGCTCGCCGCGCACCGGATTCCCCTGCGGCGGGATGTGCTGCTGGTGGTCACCGCCGACGAGGAAGCCGGCAGCAGGCGAGGGGCGTACTGGCTGTGGGAGAACCACCGCGGCCTCGTCGAAGCCGAATTCGCGTTCAACGAAGGCGGCGGCCAGCGCTTCGCGACTCCCGGCGGCCCCGTTTACACCGTCCAGGTGGCCGAGAAGGGCAGCGCCCGGATGCGGTTCACCGCGCGCGGGCCGGGCGGCCACGCCTCCGTACCGCGCTCGGAGTCGGCGGTCTTCACGCTGGCCGAGGCCCTGCTCCGATTGCGCGCGTTCGCCCCGGAGTCGGTGCTCCATCCGACCGCGCGGCGCATGCTCGGCACCCTGGCGGACCTGCACCCCGGAGCGGGCGCGGAGGCGATCGAGCGGCTGGTGCGGGAGCCGACGTGGGCCCGTGCGCACAGCCTGCCCATCGACCCCGTCCTGCGGGAGTTCGTCGTCGCCGGACTCCACAACACCGCCACTCCCACCGTGCTGTCCGCGGGACACCGGCAGAACGTGGTGCCCGTCGAGGCGAGCGTGGTGCTGGACGGCCGCCTGCTGCCGGGCGAGCTGCCCGATCGGTGGGTGGAGGAGGTCCAGAGGGCAGTCGGAGACCGTGTCGAGGTGTCGCTGCTGCACGGCAGGGTGAGTCACGGCGTACACGACGACCCGGAACTCCTGCGGGTTCTGGGCGATACGGTCGCAGCCCACGAACCGGGTGCGCAGATCCTGCCGTACATCATCCCGCCGCCACGGACGCCCGCGCCTTCCCCGCCACGAAGGTGGTCGGATTCCTTCCCTCCGCGAGCGACGCGGACGTCATGCGCCTCATCCACGCACCTGATGAGCATGCCCGGATCACCGACCTGATGTTCGGCGGGAAATGCCTGCTCGACGCGGTCCTCAGACTCTCGACGTGAAAGTGAAAGGAGCCTCCCCATGGGTGTCGTCATCGAGACCTCGGCCGGCAAGATCGAAGGAACGGCAGAGAACGGGTTGTCCGTTTTCAAAGGGATCCCCTACGCCCTCCCGCCGGAAGGTCCCCTGAGGTTCCGCGCGCCGGCCCCGGTCCCCGCCTGGGACGGGGTCCGTCCGGCCACCTCCTTCGGAGCCGCACCACCGCAGTTGCCGCTGGTTCCCGGAATGCCCGCGGCCTGGCGACCGGAGGACGGCCTGGACTGCCTCAGCATGAACGTCTGGACTCCGGGCGGCGCCGGTGACCGGCTGCCCGTCATGGTGTGGATCTACGGCGGGGGGTGGAAGAGCGGCTACTCCGCCGACCCGAGCTACGACGGCGAGGTGCTCGCCCGGAGCGGCGTGGTCATGGTGACGTTCAACTACCAGGTCGGCTTCGAGGGGTTCGGCTACGTGCCGGGGGCGCCCGCCAACCGCGGCTTCCTCGACCAGGCCGCCGCCCTCACCTGGGTACGCGAGAACATCGCGGCCTTCGGCGGCGACCCGGACAACGTGACGATCTTCGGCGAGTCCGGCGGAGGCGCGTCCGTCGCCGCCCTGCTGTCCGCACCCGCCGCGCGCGGTCTCTTCCGGCGCGCCATCGTCCAGAGCATGGCCGGGCGGTTCCTGCCCGAGGAGGAAGCCCGGCGGATCGCCACGATGATCGGGGAAGCGGTCGGTGTGGGACGTGAGGGGCTGGCCGCCGTATCCCCTGAAGCCCTGCTGGCGGTACAGGACGTGCCCCTGCCCGCGATGCGGGCGGATCCGGCGAACTGGACGACTCCCGAGGCCATCACCTCCTTCTCGCCCGTCATCGACGGCGTCACCGTCGTCGACAAGCCCTGGCTCGCCGTCCGTTCGGGGTGCGCGCGCGACGTCGACCTGATCTCCGGCTACACGCACGACGAGTTCACCCTGTTCGCCATGGAACGCGGCCAGGTCAAGATCAAACCGGGCGCGATGCTCAAGGCCGTGCCCATGATGTTCGCGGCGGCACGCGCGGGCTTCCGCGAGCGCGCCGCGCGGAAGCCGGCGCAGCCCTCGGGGAAGATCCGCAACCTCGACCTCGATGTCGTGACCGAGGGGTTGGGGCTCGGCCGTCAGGCCACCGGCGCGTACCGTGCCGCCCATCCGGGCCTGACCGACTCCCAGTTGTACGTCACCATGTACTCCGACGCGCTGTTCCGGATGCCCGCGACCTGGCTGGCCGAGGCACACGCCGCCGCGGGCGGCCGTGCCTGGCTCTACGACTTCACCTGGAGCAGTCCGGCCTTCGGCGGAGCCCTGGGCGCCTGCCACGCCATCGACATCCCGGCGACCTTCGGCCATACGCGCGGACCTCTGGCGGGCTTCCTGTTCGGCGGCAAGCCCCCGTCCCCGGACTTCACACGCCTGTCCGAGCGGCTCCGTACGTCCTGGATATCCTTCGCCACCTCGGGAGATCCAGGATGGGACCCCTTCACGGGGGACCGGCCGGCGGCTCGCGTCTGGGATGTCGAACCGTCGGTCGTCGAGGATCCGCTCGGGGCGTCCCGCCGGATCTGGCACAAGGAGTCCGGGCTGTAGCGTCCCCGGTGACGGCGCCCCCGTCAGAGGTGTTGGAGGACGGCGGCCGTGAACTCGGCGGTGGACGCGGATCCGCCGAGGTCGCGCGTGCGCACCGAGGTGGTGGCGAGGACGCGGGCGATGGCGTCGGTGATGTCCGCCGCGGCCTCGGGGTGGCCGAGGTGGTCGAGCATCATCGCGGCGGACCAGATCGCGCCGATCGGATTGGCGATGCCCTGCCCGGCGATGTCGGGAGCCGATCCGTGGACCGGCTCGAACATGGAGGGGTACTCGCCCCGCGGGTTGAGGTTGGCGGACGGAGCGATGCCGATGCCGCCGGCCACGGCCGCCGCCAGGTCGCTGAGGATGTCCCCGAAGAGGTTGGACGCGACGACGACGTCGAAGCGTGCGGGGTCGAGGACGAATTTGGCGGCCAGCGCGTCGATGTGCTCCTGGTTCCAGTCGACCGCGGGGTGCTCGGCGGCACGTTCGACCACCAACTCGTCCCAGAACGGCATGGTGTGCACGATGCCGTTGGACTTCGTCGCCGAGGTGAGCCGGCCGCCGCGCCGTTCGGCCAGGCCGAAGGCGAAGTCGAGGACCCGGGTCACTCCCGTCCGCGTGAACACGGCCTGCTGGACGGCCAGTTCGTCGGGGCACCCGCGGTTCATCCGGCCGCCTATCTCGCTGTACTCGCCTTCGGTGTTCTCCCGGACGACCACGAAGTCCACGTCGCCCGGCGTGGCCGCGCGCACGGGGCTGGGCAGTCCGTCGAACACACGGATCGGGCGGAGGTTCACGTACTGGCTGAAGGCCCGACGGATCGGGATGAGCAGCCCCCACAGGGAAACGTGGTCCGGGACGCCGGGGTAGCCGACCGCGCCGAGGAGGATCGCGTCATGCCGGCGGAGCTGCTCCAGCCCGTCCTCCGGCATCATCGATCCGAGGCGCAGGTAGCGCTCGCAGGACCAGTCGAAGTGCTCGTAGGCGAAGGTGATGCCGTGGCGCCGGCCGACGGTGTCGAGGACCTCGCGTGCCGCCGGGAGGACTTCGGTGCCGATGCCGTCACCGGGGATGAGGGCGATGCTGTGGTTCGTCATGCCCCGAATTCCAGCAATCGGGGGCCATCCGGGTCCAACACGTATCCCCGATGCGTCTTATAGGCGGCGCCTATGTGCCGATCGTTCGGGTGGCGACGGCCAGGAAGGCGCGGGCTGCCGGTGTCGGCTCCATCGTCCGGCTGACCAGGACGTTGTGCTGCAGTGCGGGCGGCTCCAGGTCGAGGACGAGGGCTCCGGCCCGCTCGGAGAGGTCGGCCCACGCATCCGTCACCACGGCCAGCCCGACGCCTCCCAGCACCAGGGGCAGGAAGGCCATGCGGTGTTCGGTCTCCACCGCGATGCGGACGTCGATGCCCTGTGCTCGCAGGTCGTCGACGTAGGAGCGGATTCCGGTCCCCCGCTGTCCGACGATCAGCCGATGCCCTTCGAGCTGTTCGCGTCGGACCGGCTGCCCGGCGGGGAAGGGGCCGTCCATCGGGGTGACCAGGACGAGCCTGCTGTCCCCGACGTGGTGCGGTACGACGTTCAGGCCGCCCGGCAGCGGCGAGGAAGTGGCCAGGAGTCCGAGTTCGCATCCTCCGGTGCGCACCATCTCGATCACGTCCGCGCGGGTGAGGGCCAGGCGCAGGACGAGCGACACCGCCGGGTGGCGGTCGGTGAACCGCCGGACCATGGTGCTGAGCGGTTCGACCGTGGGTGAGGCCATCGCGGCGATCTCCAGGCGCCCGGCGCGCAGTTCGCGGACGGCGCCGACGCTGGCCCTGGCCAGCTCCAGTCCGTGCAGGGCCGCGCGTGCCGGTGGGACCAGTGCGGCGCCGGCCTCGGTCAGGACCGCCTTCCTGCCGATCCGGTGGAAGAGGCTGCTGCCCAAGTCGCGTTCCAAGCCCCGGATGGCCTGCGAAAGCGACGGCTGGGACACGTAGAGCGCCGCGGCCGCGCGGTTGAAGCCGCCGTGGTCCACGATGGCGAGGAAGTACTCCAGCTGCCGGAAATCCACGGCTCAGTACCGCCCGTCCGCGACGAACCGCACGGTCCCGTCACCGCCGCGCCGGAGGAGGCCTGCCGTGGGGGCGGGAAAGTGGGTGCCGATGACGAGCGTTCCCGTGTCGGCGTACCGCTCGACGAACGCCCGCCGGGTCGCCGCCGCCAGCGTCGCGTCGGTGTCGGCCAGGCTGGGTACGTCCGGCTCGATGAACTGCACGGGGTGGTGTACGAGGTCACCGGTGATCACCGCGCGTTCCTCCCCGGATTCGACGACGACCGCGACGTGTCCCGGGGTGTGCCCGGGAGCCGCCTCCAGGCGCACGCCGTCGCACACGCGGTGGTCGGTTTCGACGAGGTCGACGAGGCCTTCGTCGACCAGGGGCTGCATCGTGTCGCGCAGGTCGGCACCTCCCAGGTCGGTCCAGTGGCTCCATTCCGCGCGGGGGACCAGATGGCGGGCACGGGGGAACGTCGGCACCCACTTCCCTTCCACGAGGCGCGTGTTCCACCCGATGTGGTCGAAGTGAAGGTGCGTGCACACGACGGTGTCGATCGACTCCGGAGGGTACCCGAGGGCGATGAGGTCTTCGAGCCACGTGGTGTCCAGCATGGGCAGCATCGGCACCGAGGGCCGGGCGTTGCCCACGCAGGTGTCGACCAGGATCCTGCGCGGGCCGGTGTCCACGACCAGTGCGTGGATCGAGATCACGAAGGAGCCGTCCGCCTTGCTGTAGCCGGGGCCGGGCCACGGGTACCGCTTCAGGAGCGCGGTGTCGTCCGTCCGCAGGGCCGCCGTGAGGGAGGCGGTCACCTCCGCCTCCGGCACCTTGTGAACCGTCGTCGTACCGATGTGCCACGTCGCCACCATCCGGACCTCCACCTCGATCATGAGGAGTCGAATAATATTGACGTTCGCCAGAAATTCACAATAAATAAAGCTTCGCCGAGAGCGCTGTGATCAGAACTTAGACGGCCGGGCCCTCGATGGCCTGCTCCGTCCAGATGGTCTTCCCGCTACGGGTGAACCGGCTGCCCCAGCGGTCGGCGAGCTGGGCGACGAGGAAGAGGCCGCGCCCGCCTTCGTCCGTGTCCCGTGCCCGGCGCAGCCGCGGCTGGGTGCTGCTGGGGTCGGTCACCTCGCACACGAGTACCCGGTCCCGGATGAGCCGGAGCCCGACCGGGCCGCCGGCGTAGCGGATCGCGTTCGTGACGAGTTCGCTCACGACGAGCTCCGTCACGAAGCCCAGTTCCTCCAACTGCCATTCGGACAGCCGGCCCACCACCAGCTCTCGGGCGTGCGCGACGAGGGACAGGTCGGCTTCGAGTTCCCACTCGGCCACGTGGTCGGAGGAGAGCGCGTGGGTGCGGGCGAGCAGCAAGGCGACGTCGTCGGAGGGCTCTTGGGGCAGCACCCTGTCGAAGATGTTCTGGCTCGTCTCCCCCAGCGGGCTGCTCGAATCGGCGCCGGCGAGCGAGCTCCTCAGTCTCTCCATTCCCTCCTCGATGTCGCCGCCTCGGCCGTCCACGAGTCCGTCCGTGAAGAACGCCAGCAGGCTGGCGGGCCGCACGCCGAACTCCGTTACCTCGAACGGCATTCCACCGACTCCCAGCGGGGGACCCGGCGTCATGCCGACGAAGACGGGCTCCTCATCCGGCGACAGGACGACCGGCGGCGGATGCCCCGCGGTGGCAGCGGCGCATTTCCTCGTCACCGGGTCGTAGACGGCGTACAGGCAGGTCGCTCCGAGCACCGCCGGCTCGGAGCGGGATTCGCCGGTCGTGTGCTCGCTGGACAGGCCGAGCACCAGGTCGTCCAGGTGCGTGAGGAGCTCGCCCGGATCCAGATCGAGGTCGGCCAGGGTCTGCACCGCGGTCCGCAGCCGCGCCATGGCGGCGGTGGCATCGAGCCCGTGGCCGACGACGTCCCCGACGACGAACGCCACGCGGAGCGACGGCAGGGGGATCACGTCGAACCAGTCCCCGCCGGCCCCCACCCGGCCGCCCGCTGGCTGGTAGACCCCCACCGTGTCCGCCGCGGCCACGTTCAGGGCGGAGTGCGGCAGCAGGCTGCGCTGCAGAGCCAGCGCCGACCGGTGTTCCCTGGTGTAGCGGCGGGCGTTGTCCACGCCGAGTGCGGCCCGGGAGGCGACATCCTGCAGGAGGGCGGCGTCCTCCTCGCTGAATGCGGAGGGCAGCTGGCAGCGCCAGACCGTGACGCAGCCGAGGATCAGGCCGCGCGCGTAGAGCGGCACCGCCACCGAGGAGTGCGCTTCGTTCGGCACGAACAACAGCAGGATCTCGGGATCCACGCCGAGCGCCGTACGGAGGACGGAGACGTCGGACACCAGCACGGGCCGTCCCGCCATGAGCGGACGCATGACGTCGTTGTCCGGTACGGGAGGAAGTGCCTCTCCGACCGGCAGGAGGTCCTCCGCGGAAATCCCCGGGCTCTGCGCGGCCGCGGTCCGGCGAAGGCGGACATCGCCGCTGGCATCGAGGTGCGGGGGCTCGTCGCCGACCAGCACGGGCTCGGCGAGGTCCACGGTCGCCAGGTCGGCGAAATCGGGGACGAGGAGACTCACCAGGGTTTCGGCCATCTCCGTCACGTCCAGCGAAGCGCCGAGGCTGGCGGCGGCGGCCTGCGACAGTCCCGTCCGGCGCCGCTCCGAGTCGCGCTCGGCCGCCTCCGCCACGGATTCGGCCGGCGCGACCAGCACGAGCCATTGTCCGTCGGCGTCAGGACCGCCCGAAGCGGATGGAACCCGCGGAGTGCGCGCCGTAAGCCGGACAACGGTGCAGATCAGATCGACCTTGCGACCCGCATGATCGCTTCCGTGCAGGGTCACAGGGCGTCCGGGCGGTCCCGCTTCCGTCCCGCCGCGCGGCAGCAGCCCCTGCAAGGGAGCACACGCATGACCTGGAGAGCAGTCCAGCAGGGTCGCGGCCGTCTGCGAACAGGCGATGACCACGCCGTCGCCGTCCAGTACGACCGCTGCCGTGGCGCTGACGGGCGCCGAGGCCGAAATCGGGCCGCGATGCTCCGGTTCACGCATGTCGCCTCCACGCACCGTGACCTCCAGTATCGCCCCCGAGGGACCACCCGGCGACCCGCGGCGCGCGGCTCGCGTCCGCGGCTCTGCCTGACCGCCCCGTCAGGCGCGGCCGGTCCGGGACCGGGCCGCCGGGTCGGCGCGGGTCGACAAGGACGTGTGCCAGCCGGGGAGTTCCGAAGGCGTCTCCGGGGAGGCGCGGCGGCCGCCCGTGGCGAAGAACGCCGACAGCGGGAGCGTGGCCGCGCCGACCGTGACCGCGTCCGGGCCGAGCGAGCCGAGGCCCACCGTGACCCGGCCGGCGGGATGGCGCAAGGAGTACCGCGTCGCGTGCTCCCGTACCGAGGGCAGGATGTGCGGGCCCAGCAGCAGGCCGGCCCAGCCGCCGATGAGGATCCGCTCGGGCCGGAACAGGTTGATCAGGTCCGACAGGCCGGCGCCCAGGTACTCCGCCGTCTCCTCCAGGATCTCCAGGGCCACCGGATCCGCCGCTTCCGCCGCCGCGAGCAGTTCCGAGAGCGCCTCCTCCTCGTCCACCACTCCGGGGCCCGCCGGGCCGCCGCCCCGCTCGGCCCAGCGGGCCAGCAGCGACTCCGCGCCCGTATAGGCCTCCAGGCAGCCCAGGGCCCCGCACCGGCAGCGCCGGCCGCGTACCGAGACCGTCAGGTGCCCCCACTCCAGCGGGGTGCCCTCGGTGCTCCCGCCGTCCGGCGAGCCGTCGGTGATCAGGCTCGCGCCGACGCCCGAGCCGAAGAGGACCACCACCGCGTCCCTGGCGCCGCGCCCGGCACCGAACCACATCTCCGCCTGGCCGAGCGTCCGCGCGCCGTTGTCGATGATGTACGGGACCTCCTCGGGCAGCGCCCCGGTGGCCCGCAGCAGCCGTTCGAGCGGGACCGCGTCCCAGCCGATGGTCTGCCCGTGCACCACCGCCCCGCCCGGCGCGTCGTGTTCCACGATGCCGGGCACGCCGACCCCGACGCCGAGCAGCCGGTCCGTGCCGACTCCGGCCTCGGCGAGCACGGTGGCGATGCCCGCCCGGATGTGGTCGACGATGGGGCCCACGTCGTAGCAGCCGCGCGGCAGCAACGGCAGCTCGGTGCGGGCCAGTTCGGTCAGCGCGAGGTCGAACAGCTCGACCCGGACCCGGGTTTCGCCGACGTCGATGCCGATCATGTGCGCGCTGCCGGGGGTCACGCGCAGCAGGGTGCGGGGGCGGCCGCCGTCCGAGTCGACGATCCCGGCCTCCTCCAGCAGTCCGTCCGCGACCAGTTCGCCGACGACGTTGCTGACCGACCCCGAGCTCAGCCCGGTCGCGGGCCCGAGCTCCTGGCGGCTCATCGGGCCCCCGAAGTACAGCCGTTGCAGGACGGCACTGCGGTTGCCGCGCCGCAGGTCCCGCACCGTGCGTCCGCTACGCCCTGTGGTCATCTGGCCCCTTTCGCCGTCACGTGAGCGTGACACCGCTCGCAACATACCCTTGCGCGACCCCTTGACGCGACCCTTTCGCGAGGCTTAACTCACGTCCTAAATTAAGGCCTGGACAACAACGGATCCAGCACAGCGGGTACACCGGCGGCCCGGGCTCACGATGCCCAACGGCCCCTCCCACCTACCCGATCCGCCCACCGGCCTTCCCCCGCCCCCGCCGAAAGGGACCGAGCCGCCATGCACAGAACCAGAACCGGAGCCGCAGCAGCCACCGCCGCCGTCGCCGCCCTGCTCGCCACCGCCACCGCGTGCGGCGGCGGTTCCGCCGACAACGGCGGCGGCTCGAACACCGCCCCGAAGGAGCTGACGTACTGGGCCTCCAACCAGGGCGCCGACATCCCGGCCGACCAGGCCGCCCTCGGCCCGGAACTGAAGAAGTTCGAGGAGCAGACCGGCATCAAGGTCAAGCTCGAGGTCATCCCCTGGTCCGACCTGCTCAACCGGATCCTCGCCGCCACCGCCTCCGGCCAGGGCCCCGACGTCCTCAACATCGGCAACACCTGGTCCTCCTCCCTCCAGGCCACCGGCGCCCTGCTCCCCTGGGACGCCAAGAACTTCGACGCCATCGGCGGCAAGGACCGCTTCGTGGCGTCCGCCATCGGCTCGTCGGGCGCGGCCGGCCAGGACCCGGCCGCCGTCCCCCTGTACTCCATGTCCTACGCCCTCTACTACAACAAGAAGATGTTCCAGGAGGCGGGCATCGAGAAGCCCCCGGCCACCTGGGACGAGATGGTCGCCGTCGGCCAGAGGCTCTCCAAGGACGGCAAGTGGGCCCTGGGCGCGGAGGGCGCCAACCTCTCCAACAACATCCACCAGGCCTTCGTCCTGTCCCAGCAGCACGGCGCGTCCTTCTTCGACCCCGCGGGCAAGCCCACCTTCGACACCCCGGCCAACGTCGACGCCGTCAAGCAGTACGTCGACCTGATGGCCAAGGACAGGATCATCGCGCCCGGCAACGCCGAGTACGACAAGAACCAGTCCCTCCAGGACTTCGCCAACGGCAAGACCGCGATGGTCCTGTGGCAGAGCGCCGCCAGTTCCTTCAAGGCCCACGGCATGAAGGAGGGCGACTGGGGCACCGCCCCCGTGCCGGTCCCGGCCGGCGGCGCGCCCGGCACCGGAAAGAACGTCAACTCCATGGTCGCCGGCATCAACATGGCCGTCTTCAAGAACACCGACAACATCGACGGCGCCCTGAAGTTCGTGAAGTTCATGACCGGCGACGAGGAGCAGAAGGTCCTCAACCGGACCTACGGCTCCATCCCTCCCGTCAAGGCCGCCCAGTCCGACCCCGCCTTCGCGAACGAGGACCTCACCGTCCTGCGCAACACCCTCGCCACCAGCGCCGCCCCGCTCCCCCAGGTCCCCGAGGAGTCGCAGTTCGAGACCGCGGTGGGCACGGCCGTCAAGGAGCTCTTCGCCGACGCCGCGGCCGGCCGCCCGGTGACCACCGAATCGGTCAAGGCGAAGCTCACCAAGGCCCAGCAGCAGATGGCGGGTTGAGCCACCGGCCATGACCTCCGCCCCCACCACGACCCCTCCCGAGACCGCCGCGGGGCGGACGCGCGGCGCCCTCGCGCGCGTCCGCCGGACCGGAGACGGCCGCCGCCCCGCGGGCGCGCGCCGCCCCGGGCGGGCCCGCCGGATCGCCCTGCCCTACCTCCTGCTGCTGCCCGCCCTGCTCCTCGAACTGCTCATCCACCTCCTCCCGATGGTGATGGGCATCCTGATGAGCTTCCGCAAGCTCACCCAGTTCTTCATCCGGGACTGGAACCGGGCCCCCTGGACGGGCTTCGACAACTACGACCTCGCCATCGACGTCAACCGGCCCGTCGGCAGGGCCCTCCTCGACTCCTTCGTCACCACCTGCCTGTTCACCCTGCTGTCCGTCGCCCTGTGCTGGCTGCTGGGCACCGCGGCGGCCGTGTTCACGCAAGCCGGCTTCCGCGGGCGCGGCTTCCTGCGCGCCCTGTTCTTCGTCCCGTACGCCCTGCCCGCCTATGCGGCGGTCATCACCTGGGCCTTCATGTTCCAGCGGGACAACGGCCTGGTGAACCACGTCATCCACGACCAGCTCGGCCTCGGCGGCCCCGAACACACCTTCTGGCTGCTCGGCGACAACAGCTTCTGGGCGATGCTGACGGTCTCCGTCTGGAAGAGCTGGCCCTTCGCCTTCCTCATCGTGACGGCGGCCCTCCAGAACATCCCCAAGGACCTCTACGAGGCGGCCGCGCTGGACGGCGCCGGCGTCTGGCAGCAGATCCGCCGGATCACCCTGCCCTCGCTCGGCGCCGTCAACCAGGTGCTGATCCTCGTGCTGTTCCTGTGGACCTTCAACGACTTCAACACCCCCTTCCTGCTCTTCGGCAAGTCGGCCCCCGCGGCCGCCGACCTCATCTCCATCCACATCTACCAATCGAGCTTCGTCACCTGGAACTTCGGCACCGGCTCGGCCATGTCCGTCCTGCTGCTGCTCTTCCTGCTCCTCGTCACCGCCGGCTATCTGCTCCTGACCAGCCGCGGCCGGAAGGACGCCGATGCCCGCTAGCGCCCGCCGCTCCCGCAGCCCGCTCGATCCGCCCGCCTCCTTCCGGGTGGTGCGGGCCGTCTTCCTCACCCTGCTCGCCGCGTTCACGCTGCTGCCCGTCTTCGTGATGGTCACCAGCTCCCTGAAACCGCTCAAGGACGTGGCCGGGCAGTTCCGGTGGATCCCCAGCGGACTCACCCTCCGCCCCTACGTGGACATCTGGCACACCGTCCCGCTGGCCAAGTACCTCGTGAACTCGCTGATCGTGGCGGGCAGCGCGACCGTCGCCTCGGTCGTCATCGCGGTGTTCGCGGCGTACGCCGTCAGCCGCTACCGCTTCCGCGGCAAGCGCCTGTTCACGGTGACGGTGCTCTCCACCCAGATGTTCCCCGGGATCCTCTTCCTGCTCCCGCTGTTCCTGATCTTCGTGAACATCGGCAACACCACCGGGGTCGCCCTCTACGGCTCCCGCGGCGGGCTGATCCTCACCTACCTCACGTTCTCGCTCCCCTTCTCCATCTGGATGCTCATCGGCTACTTCGACTCGGTGCCGCGCGACCTCGACGAGGCGGCCACCGTCGACGGCTGCGGCCCGCTCGGCGCGCTCTTCCGCGTCGTCGTCCCCGCCGCCGTCCCCGGCATCGTCGCCGTCGCCGTCTACGCCTTCATGACCGCCTGGGGCGAGGTCCTCTTCGCCTCCGTCATGACCAACGACACCACGCGCACCCTGGCCGTCGGCCTGCAGGGCTACTCCACGCAGAACGACGTCTACTGGAACCAGATCATGGCCGCCTCGCTCGTCGTCAGCATCCCCGTCGTCGCCGGATTCCTTCTGCTGCAGAAGTACTTGGTGGCCGGACTCACGGCAGGAGCCGTCAAATGACCCTCTCCGAAAGCCTCCCCATGACCGGCGTGCACGCCGTCGACCTCGCCGCGCTGCCCCGCGACTTCCTCTGGGGCACCGCCACCTCCGCCTACCAGATCGAGGGCGCCGTCGCCGAGGACGGCCGCGCCCCCTCCATCTGGGACACCTTCTCCCGCGTCCCGGGCGCCATCGACGGGGGCCACACCGGCGACACCGCCTGCGACCACTACCACCGCTGGCCCGAGGACATCGCCCTGATGCGGGAGCTCGGCACCAACGCCTACCGGCTCTCCGTCGCCTGGCCGCGCGTCGTCCCCGGCGGCGACGGCCCCGCCAACCCCAAGGGCCTGGACTTCTACGACCGCCTCGTCGACGGGCTGCTCGCCGCCGGCATCCACCCCTCCGTCACCCTCTACCACTGGGACCTGCCGCAGGCCCTCCAGGACCGGGGCGGCTGGCCCGTACGGGACACCGCCGAGCACTTCGCCTCGTACGCGGGACTCGTCGCCGCCCGCCTCGGCGACCGCGTCGGCCAGTGGGCCACCCTCAACGAGCCCCTGTGCTCCGCCTGGATCGGCCACCTGGAGGGCAGGATGGCTCCCGGCCACACCGACCTGACGGCCGCCGTCCGCGCCTCCTACCACCTCCTCCTCGGCCACGGCCTCGCCGCCCGCGCGGTCCGGGCCGCAGCTCCCGGCGCCCGTATCGGCATCGTCAACAACCTCTCGACCGTCGAGCCCGCCACCACCTCCGAGGCCGACCTCGCCGCCGCCCGCCGGATGGACGGCCACGTCAACCGCTGGTGGCTCGACCCCGTCCACGGTCGCGGCTTCCCCGCCGACATGCGGGAGGTCTACCGGGTCGACCTCCCCGAACGCCCCGGCGACACGGGCACCATCGCCGCCCCGCTCGACTGGATCGGCCTGAACTACTACTTCCCGCAGGTCGTCACCTCCGACCCGGACGGCCCCGCCCCCTACGCCCGGCAGATCGCCCGCCCCGGCGTCCCGCGCACCGGCATGGACTGGGAGGTCGACGCCGACGGCCTGGAGACCCTGATCATGCGCCTGCACGACGAGTACGGCCCCCGGCCCGTCCACATCACCGAGAACGGCTCCGCCTACCCCGACACCGTCGCCCCCGACGGCACCGTCCACGACCCCGAGCGCACCGCCTACCTCACGGCCCACCTCGCCGCCTGCGCCCGCGCCGCCCGCCGGGGCGCGCCCGTGGCCGGCTACTACGCCTGGTCCCTGCTGGACAACTTCGAGTGGGCCTACGGCTACGACAAGCGCTTCGGCCTGGTCCACGTCGACTACGCCACCCAGCGCCGCACCATCAAGTCCAGCGGCCGGCACTACGCCGGGATCATCGCCGCCCACCGGGCCGGCTGACCCCGTGACCCCGGAAAACGCGGGGCGGCTCCTGGCCGCCCCGCGCTTGCGGGGGTTCGGTGAGGGGGTCAGGGGAAGGAGACGACCGTGGAGGGAGTGGTCGAGGTGCCCGAGGTCGGGGCGCCCGTGCCGTTGACCACGTGCTCGTACTGGCCCTTGCCGCCGAGCGAGACCACGAGCAGGTCGTGGAACTTCACACCCGGCTTCACCGGGACCTGGAAGCCGTGGTCCTGGCGGATGGTGGGGTCGACGTTGTAGTAGCAGTAGCTGCCCAGGCCCCAGCCCTCGTGGACGGAGACCGAGTCCGCCACCTTGTAGGCCGCGAAGCCCTTCACGGAGCCGTTCTGGATCGCCGCCTGGTTGGGGGCGTCGTACGCCTTCTCGTTCTGGTAGAAGATCGTCCGGCCGCGCTCGCCGTTCCACTCCACGTCGTACTTGTTGAAGTGCTCCACGAACAGTCCGGTGGCCAGGACGTCGTCCCCGTTGACCCGGAAGCCGTAGTCGGAGCGGTTGGTCTCCCAGCCGACCCCGTCGCCGTGGTCGGCCCGCCAGATCCAGGTGTGGTCGACGATCGTGTCGTGGCTGTTGACGACCATGCCGACCGTGGCCTTGCCGGGGCCGGCGCCGCCGACGCGGATGAAGACGTCCTGCACGGTGGTCGGGTCGGCCGCGTGGTCGGTGGCGGCGCCGGCCGGGCCGACCTCCAGCAGCGAGGGCGAGTTGACCGGGCCCGCGTCGATCAGGAAGCCGGCCAGCCGGACCCCGTCGACATCGGCGACCTTCATGGCGGTCACCCCGTTGTCCGGGACGATGGTGGCGAGGCCGAGGCCCAGGACCACCGTGCCGGGCCGGTTCACCTGGATGGTCCGGTCGACGTGGTAGACGCCGGGGGTGAACAGCAGGTGCAGGCCCTGGGCCAGCGCCTGGTTGATCGTCGCCGCGCTCGCGCCCGGCTTGACCACGTAGAACTGGCCGAGCGGGATCGAACTGCCCTGCGGGGCGGTGCCGTTGCCCCAGGAGGTGCCGCGCGCGTTGACCCGCTTGGCCGGGACGAAGACCTTGTAGTCGTTGCCGTCGAGGTAGAGGAAGGGCTTCTCGCGGGAGATCGGCGTGGTGTCCAGGGTGGTGTACGGCGGGTTGGGGAAGCCCTGGGCCGGGGCGCCCGGGGTGCCGGAGAAGACCTGGTTCCAGACGCCGTTGGACCAGCCGCCGATCGAGCTGTCGCGGGTGTACCACTGCTGCTGCGAGTAGTTGCCCACCTGGCCGTCGATCTTCGAGTCGGCGATGTAGCCGCCGGAGGCCCAGCCGAAGCCGTCCGGGGAGAGGTTGAGGCCGCCCTTGACGTGCATCCGGCGGAACGGCGCGGCCTGGGAGACGGCCCAGCGGTCGGTGCCGTTGACCGGGTTGAGGGCCAGGTTCTCGGCGGAGCGCCAGAAGTTCTGGGTGGCGTTGCCGTTGAACCAGCCCGCGTCGACGGTCACGTCACCGTTGATGGTGGTGTCGTCGGGGCTCAGGCCCAGGCCGGAGATGGCGGTGTAGAAGCCGATCTGGGCGTTCAGGCCGTTGTACGTACCGGGCTTGAAGAGGAACTGGTAGCGGCCGGAGCCGAACTGCGCGGACTCCTGCTGCTGGAAGACCTGGTCCAGCCTGGCCTGGATGTTCGGGGTGGAGGGGTCGAAGACGATCACGTTCGGGCCGAGGTCTCCGCCGCCGGGGAGGGTCGGGCCGGTGTCCGTGGTCCCGTACACCTGGAACTCCCAGAGCGAGTAGCCCCAGCCGGTGGCGCGCTCGGTGCCGTACACGCGCACGTAGCGGGCGGTGCCGCTGACGGCGTGGGTCTGGACGCCGCCCGTGGCGGTGGAGGTGGAGTAGGCGGTGGTCCAGTCGGAGCCGTTCGCGGACAACTCGATGCGGTACGCCTTCGCGTGAGCGGTCTCCCAGCGGAGCACCACCTGGTTCAGCTGAGCCGGGGCGCCGAGGTCGACCTGTATCCACTGCGGGTCGGCGAACTGGCTCGACCAGCGGGTGCCGTGGTCGCCGTCGACGGCGGCGGAGGCGGGGGTGCCGGCGCCTTCGGTACTGGAGGCGGTGGCGGGCTTGCCCTGCGAGAGCAGGACGGGGGCCGCCTGGGCGGTGGTGCTGCCGGGCAGCAGCACGAGGAGGGCGGCGACGAGGGCGGCAGCGAGGGCCGCCGCGACGGATCGCGGGGGATGGGAGGAGGCGAGGGCCATGCGGGGGGCTCCTGACGTCGTGGATCCGGGGGATCGAAGCGTGAGTGAACTGCCCGTCAGGGAGGCAGTCAAGGGTTTGAGCGTTCATGAAACGAAGGCCTGACGGGGTGCCATATGCGCGTCAGGCCCGTGAACTCGGGGTTTCTTCAATCCTTGTGAAAAGTATTGACGAAAAAAAATGCCGCCGCTGCACTGAGGCTCCTGACCGCTCCGTCCCGCCGAGCCCGCCGACGGGACGGAGCACGCTCAGGACTTCAGGAACTGACCCCGTGTGGGAAGGCTGGGGCCGTGATGCGTTCGATGCTTGACGCCTGAACGGGCCTTCGCCGGCGTACGGTTCACCGGCCGGCGGCGCGGGCGAGCCGGCCGTGGTAGCGGGCGCACAGGTCGGCCGCGGCCTGCCGGCCCCCGGCCAGCCAGGCCTCCTGTGCGCGGCGCAGGCCGGCCATCGTGGCCGGCCGCTCCCCTTTCACCGGGCCGTGGCATCGCGGTAGCCGCCCGATGCGAGCGAGCGCAGGAAGGCCTCGCAGCGGGCCCGTCCCAGTGGTCCACCGCCCGGTACGCCTCCGCCAGCCGGCGCCCGGCGCAGCCGGTGCGGCGAACCGGGCCTCGAACCCGGCGCCGAGCCGCTCCGGGGGCTGACCGCCCGCGGCACACGAACAGGGTTCGGGCCGCGACCGGTTGGGGTCGGACACCGCCACCGGCCCCTCCTCGACGTCCCGTTCACGCCATCCGTGCGGAGAGAGACTGCCCGCCGGGCGTGGGGACCATGTCGTCGACCGTCCCGCGGTTGTCCGGTCTCCCCGCCTTGCCGAGAAGGGACGTTTGAGCCACCGCTGAGCGCGCAGGCGCGGTAGTACCACCATTCGTCCACCCGCGGAGGAGCACAGTGATGACGGAACTCTCGCGCCTGCCGGGCCGAGCGGAGCACGTATGGGAGTGGCAGGCGACGGCAGCCTGCCGGGGCACGGGGTCGGAGTGGTTCTTCCACCCCGAGGGAGAGCGCGGCGAGGAGCGCGCCACCCGTGACGAGACCGCCAAGCGCATCTGCGCCTGGTGCCCGGTGCGGGCTCAGTGCCTGCGGCACGCGCTGAGCGTGCAGGAGCCGTACGGAGTGTGGGGCGGGCTGACCGAAGAGGAGCGCCGCCGGACCCTCGCCTCGACGCGGCTGCGGAGCAAGACGTAGGACTCGCGGCGGGCGGACGGGAACTGACGGGCGCCGCACGTCAGTCGGCGGTCGGCGCGCGTCTGAAAGGTTCCGGCGCCGTCGGAATCGGCGCCGCCCTTCAGGCCGTCGGGCCCGCGCGCAGTCGCCGCACGTCCCGCGCGAGCGCGGACAGGGCCACGAGGAGGATCACGGCTCCGGCCCCGATCCAGAGGGCCGACGCGCCGGAGCGGTACTCACGGACGGCGAGGATGAACAGCAATACGGCTGGGAGGACACCGAAGGCCGAGATCAGAGCGCTGATGCGGTGGGTCACGGGGACATCATCCACGACGACCTCGCTGCACGGGAACGCGCGGGTCGCGTACCGCCCCGCGGCAGGTCCGGCGGGCGCCGCGCCGATTTATCTTGACGTCAAGATTTACCTCGGGCAGGCTACGCAGGTATCTCGATATCGAGATACCTGGCTCGGGGGACGCGGAGGCTCGGGATGTGGCGGCTGGGCACGGGGAGCGGGGAGGGCCGGTCGGCCGGGACCGGGCTGGTGGCACAGCTGCGGCGGCCGCCGGGAGGCCGGGACGCGCGGATCATGCTGCTCGCCCAGCTGCTGGACCGGACCGGTACGGGAGTGTGGGCCGCCTCCTCCGTCCTCTTCTTCACCTTCGTGGTCGGCCTCGACGCCCGGCAGCTGGGCCTCCTGCTCGGCGCGGCCGCGGTCGCGGGCATCGTCGGCTCCCCGCTGGCGGGCCACTTGGCGGGCCGCGTCGCCGTACGGTCGTTGCTGATCGGCTGTCACCTCCTGCGCCTCGGCACCCTCAGCGTCCTGCTCGTGGCCACCGACTTCCGCGTGCTGCTGCCGGTGGTCGCGGTCACGTACCTGGGCGACCGCGCGGCCAAGACCCTGGAGATGCTCTTCGCCACCCGGGCGGCGGGCGATCGGCGCGCCACGTACCAGGCGCTGTCGCGCAGCACCGCCAACGCCGGCTACGCGCTCGGCGCGGGCATCGCGGCTGCCGGGCTCGCCCTGGACAGCCGCGGCGCGTACCACGCCCTGATCCTGGTCAACGCGGTGTCCTTCCTCGCGGCCGCGGCGCTGGTGTGGCGCACCCGCGAACCGCGGGGTCACGGGCGCGTGGCGGCGCGGGCCGGTGACGCGGAGGGGGAAGGACGCCCGGCGGCGGGCCGCCCGGACCCGCCGAGCCCGTGGCGGGACCGCGGCTACCTCCGGTTCGTCCTGCTGGACATCGCGATGAGCCTGGACGACTCGATCCTCAATGTCGGCCTCCCGCTGTGGCTGGTGGAGCACACCGAAGCACCGCATGCGCTGGTACCGGCCGTTCTCGTGATCAACACCGTGCTCGTCGTCGTACTCCAGTTGCGCGTCTCGGCGAAGGTGCGGGAGCCGCGCCAGGCCGCGGCGGCGGCCGTCGCGTACGGGCTGACGATGCTCGTGTGCTGCGCGGTCCTGGCCGCCAGTACGGGCGCCGGGGCCTGGGCCGCGTCGATCGCCCTGCTCGCCGCGGCGGCGCTGGTCACCGCGGCGGAGCTGATCCGCTCGGTGAGCTCCTGGGAGCTGGCCGTCTCCCTCGCTCCCGAGGAGGCGAAGGCCTCGTACCTGGGAGTGGCGGGCATGTCCCAGTCCGTGCAGAAGGCCGCCGGGCCGCTGCTGCTGACCGGCGCGGTGATGGCCGCCGGGCCCGCGGGCTGGCTCGTACTCGGAACGGCGGTGGCCGGGCTGTCGCTCGTGCAGCGGCGCGCCAGCCTGGGCCGGTTGGACGTCCTGCGCGCTACGGCCGGCTCCCCCGCACCGGCGGGAACCGACCCCGCGCGCACGCCCTGACCGCCACCTGGGCGAATCACCGGTCGGGTCAGGAGCGCGGTGACCAGAGAGCCGTCAGACGCCCCTCGCCCGGGGTCAGCGCGTCCCAGCCACCCGGCAGGTCCACCACCACGACCCCCGCCGTGGGCAGGCCCGCCCTGAGCTCCTCCAGCAGTTCCGGCGGGCCGGACCCGCACAGGGCCGAGGCCAGCTCGTGGATGCCGGGGTTGTGGCCGACCAGGGCCACACAGCCGAGGCTCGATGCCCGCTCCGCCAATACGGTGACCAGGGTGTTCGGCACCGCGTTGTAGAGCCTCTCGTCGTAGACGGCGGACGGCGGCGCCGTCAGCGCCGGGACCAGCAGCTGCCAGGTCTGCCGCGTCCTGCGCGCCGGCGAGCACAGGGCCAGGTCGGGCGTGAAGCCGGACTCCGCCAGCCAGCGGCCCGCCCGGGGCGCGTCGGCCCTGCCGCGGTCGCTCAGGGGACGTTCGGCGTCCTCGGCCGCTCCGTCCTTCGCAACGGCCTTGGCGTGCCGTACCAGCAGCAGCCGGCACCCGGCCGTCCCTGCGGAGGCCGAGGAGGTGGTGTGGGGCGCGGGGCCCGTGGGCATGGCCGTCTCCTTCGCCGCGGGGTACGGGTACACGGTCATGGTGCGGTGGGCTTGGACGGTACGCACCCGCACGTCCGGGCGCCGGGCTACGCTCCGCAGGATGGAACGCGCAGAGGTACTCAAGCGGGTGATCGGCATCCTCACCGAGGCCCAGGACATCCGCCGGGCCGTCGAGACCGGAGAGGACGGCGCCGACGAGGGCGCCGGAGACGGCCACGGCAACCACCCGGAGGCAACGGCCGGAGTGGCCACGACGCTCCTGAACGAGATGCTGCCGTCGATCAGTGTCCCCGCCGACGCGACTCCGCAGCAGGTGGCAGCGCTGGTAGCCGAGGCCCTCGGCCCCGCCCTGCACACGATGGTCTCCGGATTCAGCCTGGCCTTCACCAGCCTCGCGATCGCGCACGACAGCGGGCGGACGGACGTCTCCGCGATCGAAGTCCTCCAGGAGCTCGCCCTCGAGGTCGAGGCGGGGACCTACGACGAGGGTCCGTAGGGGTCCGTAGGGCAAGAGCCGGCCGCAGGCCCCCCACCTGCGGGTGGGGGGTGCGCGCCGTCAGCCCGCGTCGTCCTGCTCGGGGGCGCGGGCCATCTTCCGCTCCTGCATCCTCCTCAGCTCCGCGGGGCTCTTGCCGGAGACCGGCTTGCTGGCCTCGGGGTGGACCGGGTCCGGACCGGGGTGCTCCTGGATCTGCTCCTCGCGGCCCTTTCCCGGCTCCTGACTCTTGCTCTCCTTGCCCTGCATGGCTTCAGCTCCCTCGCACTGCTCTCGTCGACGGGGACTCCGGGTGCTCTCCGCCTACCCCGTCTTCGCCGGGTCAGTCGGGCCCCGCGCCTGCGGGCGGAAAAAGAACCCGCCCGCCGTGCGTCATCGGGTGCCGTGATGGGAAGGCGCCGGGGCATGCCGGAAATGATCAGCAGCCTCGCCACCCGTGTCGCGCGGCGCCGCCGCGAGCCGGTCGCCGTCCAGGCCCTGCGGTCCACCGCTGCGGCCGTCGTCAGCTACGTGGTCGCGCTCCGCCTGAGCAGCGAGCCGAATCCGCTGACCGCCCCGCTGACCGCCCTGCTCGTCGTCCAGGTCACTCTCTACTCCACGCTGACCACCAGCATCCGCAGGGTGAACTCCGTGGTCGTCGGCGTCCTGATCGCGATCGGTTTCAGCGTGCTGGTGGGCCTCACCTGGTGGAGCCTCGGCCTGCTGATCCTGGCCTCGCTGGTGGTGGGCCACCTGGTACGCGTGGACGAGTTCGTCCCCGAGGTCGCGATCAGCGCCATGCTCGTCCTCGGCGTCACCCAGGTGGCGGACACCGCCTGGGACCGGGTCCTGGAAACGGTCATCGGCGCGGTGGTCGGGCTGCTGGTCAACCTGCTGCTGGCACCACCCCTCTGGATCGGCCCGGCGGGTACCGCGATCACCGACCTCGCGCTGCGCATGAGCCGGCTGCTCGACCACCTCGGCGAGGAACCGCTGGGACCGGCGAAGGTCGAGCAGGCCGCGGCCCGGCTGCACGAGGCGCGGCGGCTCGACAACGACATCGCGCAGGTCGACGCCGCCCTCCGGCAGGCCGAGGACAGTCTCCGGCTCAATCCGCGGGTCAAGGAGGGCCTGCTCTTCCGGCTGGTGCTGCGCACCGGCCTGGACACCCTGGAGATCTGCGCGGTGGTGCTCCGCGTGGCCTGCCGGACGCTGGCCGACCTGGCCAGGGCCCGCCCCGACGGTCCGCTCTTCGAGGCCGGGACCGCCGACGCGCTGCGGCAGGTGCTGCGCCACACGGCGATCGCCGTGGAGAGCTTCGCCCAGCTGATCACCGCGCAGGTCAGCGCCAACGCGGAGGAGGCGGAGGCCCGTCTGACCGGGGAGCTGGCCGTGGCCCGGGGCCACCGCGACCGGCTGGCGCACCTGCTGCTGGCCGCCGCCCGCGCGGATCCGGCGCACTGGCAGCTGCACGGCGCGCTGCTCACCGAGATCGACCGGGTCCTCGACGAGCTGGACGTCGACAAGCGGTCCCAGCGCCTGCTGGAGGAACTCGACCAACATGCCGCCCGCACCCGGCGCACGAGTCGCCTGCGGGGATGGCTGCGGGGCCGACTGCGCTGACCGCTCGGACCGCTCGGACCGCTCGGACCGCCGAAGTGAGGTCCCGCGTACGCGGTGGGTCGCGGCAGTGCGGGTAGGCGCAGCGCATGAGCGGGGCCTGCGGGGGGAGCGGTCCGGCCCCGCACCGGCAGCCCTGCTCGGCAAGGACACGCTGATGGACACGACGAGGGAGATGGCCCGCCGCGTACTGCGCGAGTACGGCGAGACGTACGTGCACGAGGCCGGTATCCGGCTGCGTGACACTCCGGCTCCGCTGTACCAGCTCCTGGTGCTGTGCGTGCTGCTGTCGGCGCCCATCCGGGCGGCGACGGCGGTCGCGGCGGCCCGGGAGCTGTTCGGGGACCGGCTGCGCACGCCGAGGCGGATGGCGGATTCGCCGTGGCAGCAGCGCGTCGACGCGCTCGGGCGCACCCACTACCGCAGGTACGACGAGAGCACGGCCACCGCCCTGGGCAACGGGGCCCGGCTCGTCCTCGAACGCTGGAACGGCGACCTGCGCAGACTCCGGGACGAAGCCGGCGGTGACCCGGCCGCCGTGCGGGAACTCCTCCAGGAGGTTCCGCGGATCGGCGCCACCGGCTCCGACATCTTCTGCCGCGAGGCCCAGGCCGTCTGGCCGGAGCTGCGCCCCTTCGTCGACGCGCGGGTCCGCGCGGCGGCGGCCGGCGTCGGCCTGCCCGGCACCCCGCGGGCGCTCGCCGAGCTGGTTCCGCCGGCCGAGTTCGCCCGGTTCGCCGACGGCCTGGTACGGATCGCTCTGACCCCCGACGCGGCCGGCCGGCTGCGCGCGGCCTGACGCGGACCGCGCGCCGGGACGCCCCGTGGTCACCGGACCGGCGCCACGGCACACTGAAGCTCCACGCCCCGCCCTGCCCCGCCGCCCGCCAGGAGTGACGACGTGCCCGTCCCGATCATCCTCGACTGCGATCCCGGACACGACGACGCCCTCGCCATCATGCTGGCGGCCGGCGACCCCGCGGTCGATCTGCTCGCGATCACCACGGTCGCGGGCAACCAGACGCTGGAGAAGACCACCCTGAACGCGCGGCGCGTGTGCACGGTCGCCGGAATCACCGGCGTGCCCGTCGCGGCGGGCTGCGACCGGCCGCTCGTCCAGCCGCTCAGCGTCGCGGACGATGTCCACGGCGTCTCCGGCCTCGACGGGCCGTCGTTCCCCGAACCGACCGTCGGTGTGGTCCGGGAGCACGCGGTGGACCTCATCCACCGGCTGCTGGCCGAGCATCCCGAGCCCGTCACCCTCGTCCCGACCGCACCGCTCACCAACATCGCCCTGCTGCTGACCCGCTATCCGCAGGACGCCGACCGCATCCGCGAGATCGTCCTGATGGGCGGCTCCACGGAGCGCGGCAACCGCACTCCGGCCGCGGAGTTCAACATCCGCACCGACCCGGAGGCCGCGGACATCGTCTTCCGCAGCGGGGTGCCCGTCACCATGTGCGGCCTCAACGTCACCCACCAGGCGCTGGCCACGCCCGAGGTCGTCGCCCGCTTCGAGGGGCTGGGCACCTCCCTCGGCCGGACCTGCGCCGAACTGCTGACCTTCTTCGCGTCCACGTACCGCACGCTGTGGGGTTTCCCGAGCCCTCCGCTGCACGACCCGGTCGCGGTGGCCCGGGTCATCGATCCGGGGCTCGTGCGCTGCGTCGACGCGAACGTCGTCGTGGAGCTGAACGGCCGGTACACGCGCGGCGCCACCGTCGTGGACCTGCACGGCTCGACGGGCCGCCCGGTCAACGCCCGGGCCGCGATGTCCCTGGACGCCGACCCGTTCTGGGACCGCATGGTCGCGGCCGTGCGGGTGCTCGGAGCCCGTACGCATCCGGCGGATCGTCAGCCGCCGCCGTCGTGAGGGAAGCTGTGCCCATGGTGCACGTACTGGGCAGCAGGGTCCTGCTGCGCCCCACTGATCCCGAGCGCTCGCGCGCCTTCTACGGCGACGTCCTCGGCCTCGCCGTCCACCGCGAGTTCGGAACGGGCCCCGAGCGCGGCACGGTCTACTTCCTCGGCGGCGGCTTCCTGGAGGTGTCGGGACGCGCCGAGACACCGTCCGCGCCCGGCCTGCGGCTGTGGCTCCAGGTCGCCGACGTACAGGCGGCGTACGAGGAACTGCGCGGCCGGGGTGCGCAGGTGCTGCGGCCGCCGCTGCGCGAGCCCTGGGGCCTGATCGAGATGTGGATCGCCGACCCGGACGGCGTGCGGATCGCCGTCGTGGAGGTGCCGGCCGATCACCCGCTGCGCTTCCGCCCCTGAGCCGGGACGCGCCGCACCGTGCCGGGGGACGGAACATGCCGCTGTTGGGGGGCGTACGGTCGCGGCGGCCGGGGCCGGATGATCCACTGGTGGGCATGGACGCCGGTGCGGAGCATCCCCGGAGGGGCGGAGGGTGAGCGGCGCACGGCCCGAACCGACGGGGTGGCTCTACCCCGAGGGACACCCCTACGCGCACCTCGGACCGCTGCTGTTGGTGCTGACCTTCGCCAGCGGCCTGGTGGACGCGGTGAGTTTCCTCGGGCTCGGGCGGGTGTTCGTGGCCAACATGACCGGCAACGTGGTCTTCCTCGGCTTCGCGCTGGCCGGTTCGGGCGGGTTGTCGGCTCCCGCGTCCGCGACGGCCCTGGCCGCGTTCCTGGGCGGGGCCCTGGCCGGCGGCCGGTGGCGGCGGGCCGCCAGGCCGGCCGGCCTGTTCGGACCGCTGGTGGCGGGACAGGCGGTCCTGGTCGGGGTGGCTCTGGTGGCACTGGGGTGGGACCTCGGCCGGTATGCCGTCCTCGTGCCGCTGGCGGCGGGCATGGGGCTGCAGAACGCGGTGGTGCACCGGCTCGGCGTACCGGACCTGACCACCACCGTGGTGACGCGGACCCTGACGGGGCTGGCCGCCGATCCCTGGGGGCCGGCCACGGTGCGGCGGGGCCTGTCGGTCGCGATCCTCGCCTGCGGGGCGCTGGTGGGCGGCCTGCTGCACTCCGGTCCGGGGCCGGGGTGGGTGCTGGGGGCCGTGCTGGTGTTGCTGGCGGCCGTCGCGGTGGCGGCCGCGCGGGCGGACCGGACCGCCGCGTGACCACCCCTCCCGGCCGTGGTTCGGGACCGGGAGGTGTATCGCCGACGCCGCCGGGCAGGCGGGCCATTGACAGACACCGTTCGATGAAGGGAGCTGTTTCACCCATGTCTGAGAACGTCTGGGCCTACCGCGTCACCGTCGACCGGATCGCGGATGTGGACCTGTCCGGCTACAAGGTGGAGGCGACCGACGGCAGCGTCGGCAAGGTGGACAAGCACTCCGACGAGGCCGGATCCGCCTATCTGGTGGTGGACACCGGCCCGTGGATCTTCGGCAAGGAGGTCCTCCTGCCGGCGGGCACGGTCACCGGTATCAACGTGGCCGAGGAGAAGGTCCATGTCGGGCTGACGAAGGAACAGATCAAGAACGCCCCCGAGTTCGTGCGGGAGGAGCACCTGCAGGACCGGGACTACCGGCAGCAGCTGGGCGGCTACTACGGCGTCCTCCCGCCGATCTGACGTGCCCCGCGGCCGAGGCGGCCTCCGGCTCCGCGCCGGGGCCGCCTCGGCCGTACGAGACTCGGCCGTACGAGACTCGGCCGTACGAGACTCGGCCGTACGAGACTCGGCCGTACGAGACTCGGCCGTACGAGACTCGGCCGTACGAGACCTCAGCCGTACGAGGCCCTCAGCCGTACGAGACGGAGACCCGTTCGTAGCCCAGCGACCGGAGCAGGCCTTCGAGCATCAGCGTGGTGTTCCGCTCGGCGCGCTGCGTGAGGCCGCTGTCCCTGGCCGCTCCGCCGATGCGTTCCACCGCGAGCTTCTGCACGGCCTGTTCACCCTCGGGGTTGCCCGAGAACAGGTCGCCGAGCCGGTCCAGCAGCCCGCGCTGCTTGGAGACGGCGTACGAGCGCCCCGGGTCCAGCGCGGGAGTGCCGAGGGTGGCGTGCGGGAGCCGGAGGACGGCTTCGGTGCGGTCGGCGTTGACCGACACGGCCCGCTCGTCGAGCTCGCCCAGCTCCACGTACGCCGCGACCGACCCGGCGCCGACGTACAGGGTGCGGGTGCCGCGCACGGCGTCCGGCAGGAAGGGGGCGTCCCGCTCCAGGTCCACCACGACCTGGTAGTCGCCCGCGGCGCCCTCGAACCGGCTCATGTCGCGGAGGGACTTCAGCACGGCCGGCCCGGTGCGGTCGTGGGTGCGGGTTCCGAAGACGTCGCCCAGGCCGGGCAGGGCGAGCAGCCGGCCGGCGAGGAGCAGCAGGGCGGCCACGGCCACGAGCGCGACGGCGCCCCGGGCCGCCCACCGCCAGGTCCGGCCCGACCGGCCCGTCCACCGCGGTGTGCCGCGCGGGGCGGGCGCCCCGGTGTCGTTCGCGTGGGTGTCCATGGTGAGCGGATGCCCCGTCAGTTCATGGTCATCCCTTGCCCTTTGGCGGCCGGGGCGCCCGGGGAAGGCGTGTCGGCCCGCTGCCCGGGTACACGCGTCGCCGGGACCCCGACGGCGCGCCAAGGGCGGGAGGAGGCAGCCGGGGGCAGCCGACCATCCCGACAGCCCCCCGTACGGGGCTCGTTACGACACCCCACGGAGCGACCCATGGACGAGTCGAAGACCACCGTCGCAGCAGACAGCCCGGCGGATCCGCCCCGCCGCCCGGCACCCGTACACCCGGTGCTGCGCGCCGCCGCCGTGCTGGTCGCCTTCGCGGGCACGGTCCTGTTCAGCATCGTGCTGGCGCGGGTCACCCTGGAGCCGTCCGCCGCCTCCGTCGACCTCGTGCACAGCAACGTCCGCCCGGGTGCCTCGATCAGGGCCTACCTCGACGGCACGTCCGTCCGGGCCGTGGCCGAACAGCTCGGCGGGAACCTCCTCCTGGGCGTCCCCTTCGGTGTGCTGCTTCCCGTCCTGCTGCCGCAGGCCCGGGGCCTGCTCCGGGTGGCGGTGCCCACGGCGGTCGTGATGATGCTCGTCGAGCTGATCCAGGGTGCGCTCGTCGCGGGCCGGGCGTTCGACGTCGACGACGTCATCCTCAACACCGTCGGCGCGCTCCTCGGCTACCTCCTCCTCGGCCGCCGCCTGGGCCGCTCCGTCCATCCGCGCCGCCGGCACTGGTGGCACCGGACGCATAATGGGAGCGCGTCCCCGCACCATTGACGACTCAGGTGCACCCCGACCGACCGGATGAAGGATCGATGACGCTGAAAGAGGGCCAGCGGGTGAAGCTGGCGGCAGACCTGAGGCTGGCCGGCGCGGTCACCCTGGCCGCCGACTCCGCCGAAGAGGCGGATGCCGTCGCCGGATCCCTGTCGTTGGCGGCGGGCACCGAGGGCACGGTCGAGCGGGTGGACGAGGACCGGAACCAGCAGCAGAGCCACGAGGTCCTCGAGTACGTACGGCTCACGTCGCTGCGAGACGACTTCGGCCACCAGATGCCCCCGGGGAGCCGGCAGCAGCTCGAGGAGCAGATCGGCTCGCTGGAACCCGCGTGGATCGCCTACCAGGAGCGGAAGGTCCGCGTGACGGTCCGTGTCCGCCTCGACAACGGGTTCGTCCTCGACGACGCGCACGAGGAAGTCTTCGCCTCCGCCTGACCGTGCCGGGCCCTCCGGTAGAACCGCGCCCGGCAGCGACTCAGGGACGGTGGGAGCCGCCTAGTGCTGTGGCCGGGAAGGTTTGCCGGGTCGCGGCGTCCGGTGCGGTGCATCGCAAGGCGGAGGACCGCGCCTCGTACTGGACGTACTTGCGTGGTCCGACAACGCGGCGAGGTGCCGTGCCTGGGGGTACCTCCCAGCGGTAGCTGGGGGAGCGCCGCGACCCGGTGAACCTTCCCGGTCACAGCACTAGGTCCAGGTCGAGGAGGGCGTTCGACACCGCCTCGGTGGCCGCGGGATGGATCCAGTACGGAGTCCGCGCGAGGGCGGCGGCGCCGATCCCCAGGCTCATGGCCACCACCAACGGCTGGATCAGGGTGGCGGCCTGCGGCCCGAGGACGTGGGCGCCCAGCAGGAGACCGGTGCCGCGGTCCGCGAGCACCTTGCAGAAGCCGGTCGTGTCCTCCAGCGCCCAGCCGTACGCGGTGTCCGAGAACCGGCGGACCGCGACGGCGTAGTCGAGCCCTTCCTCCCGGCACTCCCGCTCGGTCCTGCCGACCTGCGCGATCTGGGGGCGGGTGAACACCGCCGCCGGTACGGCCTCGTGGGAGGTGGGGACCAGGTCGTCGGCGTGCAGCAGGTTGTGCGCCACCACCCGCGCCTCCCGGTTCGCCACGTGCTTGAGGGGGAAGGGCGTGCTCACGTCGCCGAGGGCGAAGACCCCGGGTGCGGTGGTCCGCTGGAAGGCGTCCACGACGACGCGCCCGTCGTCGTGCAGGGCGATCCCGGCCCGCTCGGCGTGGATCCTGTCGCTGTTGGGGGTGCGGCCCACGGCGACGAGCAGGGTGTCCGCCTCGACGGTCGCGCCGTCGTCGAGCACCAGGCGCAACCGTCCCGGCTCGCCCTCGATGCGGGTCAACTCCGTCCCCGTGCGCACGTCGTAGCGGCCGGCGGCGATCTCGGTGTAGGCGGCGGCCACGGTCTCGTCCTGGGCGGCGAGCAGCGTGTCCTCCTGCTCGACGACGGTGACGCGGCTGCCCGCGGCGTGGAAGACGTGGGCGAGCTCGGCGGCGATGTAGCCACCGCCGAGGACCGCCAGGTGGCGGGGCGGGCCGTCCAGGCGCATCACCGTGTCGGAGGTCTCGTACGGCAGTCCGGAGTCCGCCACCGGTGGGGGCACGGTGGGGCGGCCGCCGACGGCGATGACGAGCTGTTCGCCGCGGAGGGGTACGGCGCCCCCCTCGGTCTCGACCAGGAGCGTCCGCGCCGCGGTGAAGCGGGCGCGCCCCCGGTAGACGTGCACGTTCGCGGACCGGCGCCGGCCCGCCTCGCCTTCGGCGGCCTCCCGGTCCAGACGCCCGAAGACCCTGGCCCGGACGTCGTCCCAGCGAACCCCGTGCAGCGCCGCGTCCACGCCGAAGCGGCCGGCTTCGCGGACGCCGTCGGCGATGTCCGCCACGTGCACCAGCATCTTGCTCGGAATGCACCCCCGGTTCAGGCAGGTACCGCCGAAGGGCCCTTCGTCGACGACGGCGACGTCCAGATGGGCGAACCGGTCGTCGACGACGGCGTTGCCGGAGCCGGCCCCGACGATGACGAGATCATGAGTACGCATGCCGCGGAACGTACCTCCGCGGGGCGGGCGTGGCGCCGGGCGCGCGTGGTCGGGGCGCAGGTACGCCCGTACGGATCCGGCGCGGCCCGCAGACGTGCGGAGACGGCGCCCGACACCGCCGGGCCGGTCCGGCCCGATCCGGATCACAAGCCCTAGGCCGTCTCTTTCGGATCTTGCCGGTTAAGCCCGCGTCGTCCGGTGCCGTGCATCGCAAGGCGGAGAGGCTCCCGATTACTGGACGTCCTCGGGTGCCTCGACAACGCGGCGAGGTGCGGTGCCGGGCGGCGCGGGTCAGGCAAGATCCGGAAGAGACGGCCTAGGCTGGCGGCATGGGGCACGAGGACACCGGCGACACCGAGCCCGGACCTGACCGGGCCGACGCCGCCGGAGCCCCCGGGACGGCCGCCGCGCCGGGACTGGATCCGCAGGCGGCCGCCGCCCGACTCAAGGAGCGGCTGTACGCGACCATCACCATGATCTCCGTGGTGATCGGCCTGGCCGTGTCGGAGCACGCCGACGCCGCCGGGACCGCGGCCACCGTGCTGACCGCCGCCGTCGGGCTGTGGCTGGCGACCCTGGTCGCGGACCAGCAGGCCCATCGCGTGGTCCACGGCCGGCTCGCCTCCGGCGGGGAGTTGCGCCACATGCTGTGGGTCAGCAGCCCCCTGCTGCTGTCCGCCGTCGCCCCGCTGATCCTGATCGGCTCCGCCGCGCTGGGCGTGATGGACCTGCGGACCGCCCTGTACGCGGCGGCCGGGGTGAGCGTGGCCAGCCTGTTCGGCTGGGGGTGGTACGGCGGCGTCCGCATGGGCAGCGGTCCGGCCGTCGCCCTGCTGGCGGGCGCCCTCGACGCGGCGATCGGCCTGGCCGTCGCCCTGGTCAAGGCGGCCGCAGGGCACTGAGGCCGGCGGCGGAGAGCGGGCACGCGGAGCCGTGGACCCGTCGGGCCGGGGTCAGCCGCCGCTGTCGATTCCGGTGACGGCCGGAGGGCCCAGCGGCGCGTCCCGCTCCGCAAGGCCCGCATCCGCGAGGGCCGACTCCGCGATGCGGACGGCGGCGGCTTCCGCGTGGGCCTGGTCCGCCGCCTCGACCTCGAGCCGGAGGCAGAAGGTGCCGTCCTCGTTGACGGTGAGCAGGTCCAACTCCTGCGCCTGGCCCAGGTCCGAAAGCACGGGGTCCGCGGGACGCAGCCGCTGCGCCAGCTCTTCTCGTACGGCGGCCGGTACATCGGTGAGGAACGTGCCGGGTACGGTGATCACATAGGCGGTCACTGGGGACTCCTCGTCAGTCGGCTTGCGTACGCGTGCTCCCGCCCCGGTGCGGCCGGCCCCTGACCACGTCGAGGACCAGGACGACGACCGCCCCGCCCATCACCGCCAGGTGGAACCATGCCGGGGCGGCCTGCACGGCCTGTCCGTCGAACCAGTTCATGGTGAGATCCCTTCGCCTTCGCACGCACAGGCCGGGCGCCGCGCCGCGGCCACAAGGAGCGCCTGCCCGGAATCCCGGCCGCGACACAGCATGCGGTGTCACCGTCTGCGTGCGATCGAACTCAGCGGGTACACGCGGAACATGACCGTGCAGAAGACACCCGTAATCGCACTCGACTGCGCCGAGCCCGAGACGCTGGCCCGGTTCTACGCCGACCTGCTCGACGCGGAGCTCCGGCCCGGCCCCACCGCCGACGACGTGGAGGTCGTGGGCGCGGCCGGAATCCGGCTCGCGTTCCGCCGTGACCTCGGCTTCGCTCCGCCGAGTTGGCCCCGCCCGGAGGACTCGCTCCAGGCCCACCTACGGATCCAGGTGGCCGCCGCCGACCTCGACGAGGCCGAGCGGGAAGCGGTTTCGCTGGGCGCCCGCCCGGTCGGCACCGACGTCGACGACGGCCCCCGCCCGGTGCGCCTCTTCAGCGATCCCGCCGGCCACTCGTTCGCACTGGTCTCGACCGGCCCCGCCGGCCCTGCGACGGGGTGAGGGCCCCGCTCGCCTGCTGTGCGCGGGCGGGTCCGGCGTTTACGGTGGCGGGATGGAACAACGCATCAGCCTGGTCACCCTGGGCGTCACGGACCTCGCCCGCGCCAAGGGGTTCTACTCGGCGCTGGGGTGGCGCGGCACCGAGGTCGAGGAGACGGTCTTCCACCAGGCGGGCGGGCTGGCCCTGGTGCTGTGGGACCGGGGGAAACTGGCCGCGGACTGCGGTCTCGCCGACGCCCCGGCGGTCGGCTTCGGCGGTATCGCGCTGGCTCACAACGTGCGTACGGACGCCGAGGTCGACGCCCTGCTCGACGCGGCCGCGCGGGCGGGCGGCACCGTCACCCGGCCCGCCGCCGTCAACGCGATCGGCTTCTACTCGGGTGTGTTCACCGATCCCGACGGCCACCCCTGGGAGATCGCCCACAACCCCGGCTTCACCCTGGCCGAGGACGGCTCCCTGATCCTGCCCGACTTCGACGGGTAGCGGACGGGCGGGTGGCGGCAGTCGGGCGGGGCGGTCGGTCGGCGGGCCGGTCGAGTGGGAGGGCGGTCGAGTTGGGGGGTTTGCCGGGCTCGTCCCTGTGTCGACCCTGCGGGCTTCCTTAAGGGAACTTGAAGAACGCATCCAGGCGGCCTTTTTCGCTGGTCACAGGCCTAGGCTCGGGCGGACTCCCCTCTTCCCCCTTTCCTGTGAGGTGTTACCGGCATGAGCCGCAGCCGAACTCCCGAAGTGTCGCCCCGTATCGAGGCCCGACGGAGGAAGACGGTGCGCACGCGCGTCGTGCTGTCCGTCACCGCGGCGGCCGCGGCGGTGGCGGTCGGCGTCGCGGTGGCCGACTCCGACGGCGGTTCCCGCGCGGACCGGCGGGCCGACGGCGCGGTCGGCAAGGCCTCCGGGACGGCCGGCACCGGCGACGGCACGGGGACGGCGACCCCCACCCCTGCCCTCGCCACGCCCACCGCCGACGCCTCGGCCACGGCGAGCCCGAGTCCGTCCGCAACGCCCGATGCCTCTGCCTCGGCATCCGCCGCCGCCACGGAGCCCGCGACAGCGCAGAGCAGTACTCCGGCCAAGTCGCCGTCGACCCAGGCCGCCAAGCCCACGCGCAAGCCCAGCACGACGACGGGCGGCGGTTCCGGGGGGTCCGGTGGTTCCGGCACGGTCAACGGCGACGCCGAGTCCGCGGTGCTCGCACTGGTCAACAAGGAGCGGGGCGCCGCCGGGTGCGGGCCCTTGGCCACGAACGCGAGGCTGAGCGCCGCCGCGCGGACGTACAGCGACACCATGGCCCGTAGCGGCGTGATGTCCCACACCGGACCCGACGGGTCCACCATGACCAGCCGGGTGGAGGCCGCCGGATACGAGTGGTCCCGCCTGGGCGAGAACATAGCCCGCGGTCAGGCCGACGCCGACGCGGTCATGAACGCGTGGATGAACAGCTCGGGCCACAGGGCGAACATCCTCAACTGCGCCTTCAAGGAGATCGGCATAGGCGTCCACAAGGGTGACGGCGGCCCGTGGTGGACGCAGGACTTCGGGACCGGGAAGTAGCGGCCCCCCGCGTCACGAACGAACTCCCCCGCGGCCGCCCCGTGGATGCCGACGTCCTCCGACCCGTACGCGGGTGCGGGGGACGTCGGCGTTCCCCGGAGGGCCTCATCGCCACGCGTCGCCACGCCACGCGCCGCCGCTCGTCGCCGGGCTCTCCCCGGGGCGCGGTGACACGGCCGGCCCGCACGTCGGCCACTATGGGGCCGTGCCTCGAATTCCGCGCTACCTGCTCATATGGCTGTCGTGCACGGCCGCCAGCGTGACGGCCGTACTCGCCACGGTCCAGTTCGTGGTGGGCTCGACCCGGCATACGCCCCCGGTCGCGCGGTCCGCCCCGACCGTCATCGACACGCCGCCGGCATGGCAGGCGGCGCAGAGCCCGTCTCCGGGCCCGCAGTCCCCCACCGCTTCCCCGAGCGCCTCGCCCACGGCGACGCAGCGGCCGTCTCCCTCGACCGCCGCCCCCACCCCCGCCAAGGCCCCGTCGGGGACCCCCCGGCCCACCGCGCCGAAGAGCGCCGTCGACTGCGAAGGCGGCGCGGGCCTGCACACCGTCCCCTCGCAGGGCGGCAAGGCCACGGTGCGGTACGGGAGCCGGGGCGTGTGCCTGATCTCCGCGATCCCCGGCCTCGGTTTCAAGGCCACCACCTCGCAGACCTCGGCCGACACCCTCACGGTCACGTTCACCAGCGCCGACCACCGTTCGGTCATCACGGCGACGGTCGACCCGGGGGCGAAGGCCAGCGTCCGCGAGTCGTCGTTCTGAAGCCCGCGCACCTGAGCCGTTCCGACCGATCCGCGCCAACTCACCCCCTCTGACCCCTTTCACTGGGTTCACCGCCTTGTATGCGTGCATGGGAGCAGTCCCGGCGAAGCGGAAGGTGAGCTGTTCCTTAGGGCAACCTCAAGATCACGCCGATCCGGTTCCGGCGGCGCCGAGCGGTCCTATGCTCGCGTCAGCCGAGCGGCCTTCGGCGTCGGGGCGTGACACCCCGGCGGACCGTCGGGCCGCCGGTTTCACCGAGCCGGAGGGCGTGCCGCCCTTCCCGCAGTCCGAACCGAACCGTGCCCTGGGGTGTCTTCGCCATGAGTCCTCGCATGCTCCGATCCGTCCGCGCCGACCGCCGTACGACGCCGCACCGCTCCCCCGCGCTCCTGGGCGGCCGGCTGCCGCTGGTCGCCGCGGCCGTGGTCGCGGCGGGGCTGACCGCCGCCTGCGGGCCGTCCTCCCAGTCCGTCGGATCCGCGGTGCCGTCCGTGGCCGGACAATCCTCGCAGGCCCTGCCGTCCGGGACGGCGTCCGCGACCGGGTCCCCCGAGGCGTCCCCGACCGCGTCGGCCCCGCCGTCCGCGTCCGCGTCCGCCCCGGCCGACTCCTCTCCGACTCCCTCGCGCGCCAGGACCGGTTCGGTCGCCCCCACCGGGACGCCCGCCAAGCCGCCCCGTACCTCCGCCGCGCCCGAGCCGGCCCGGATACCCGGTCCCGGCTACAACAGTTCGGCCGATGCGCAGAAGCAGATCGAGGCGGCGCTGCGCGCGGCCAAGTCCGACGGGCGGATGGTGCTGCTCGACTTCGGCGCGAACTGGTGCGGCAACTGCAAGGCCGCCGACAAGGTGTTCGGGCAGTCGCAGACCGCCTCGATCCTGGGGGCCTCGTACCACCTGGTCAAGGTCGACATCGGCGGCAACAGCTCCGCCAACTCCGCGCTGCTGCGCAAGTACAGCCCCTCGGGCGGGACGTACACGATGCCCGTACTGGTCGTGGTCTCCCCGTCCGGCACGGTGCGCACCGACACGCACGTCACGGGCAACCCGTCGCTGACCTCGGAGGGCATCAACTCCTTCCTGCGCCAGTGGGCGTCGTGAGACGACCCGCCCCGCGGGGCCCGGGGCGCGGGCGGCGGTTCCCCGTCGCCGTCTCCGCCGTCGTGCTCGCCGGGGCCGGCCTCGCGGCCGCCGCCGGCTGCGTTCTCGCCGGCGGCGGTACGGACGGCGGCCGCGCCGGAGCGCCGGACGGTCCGGTGGGTGCCGTCAGGGCCGCGGACGGGGCGACGGTCGTGGACCCCGGTGCCCGGCAGGAGGCGCCCGCACTGGCCGGCGAAGACCTGGACGGGAAGCCGGTCGACCTCGACGAGTTCCGCGGCCACGTCGTCGTCCTCAACGTGTGGGGTTCCTGGTGCGGCCCCTGCCGGTCGGAGGCCGACGGCCTGGAGCGGCTCAGCCGGCAAACCCGGGACGAGGGGGTCCGCTTCCTCGGCATCAACACCCGGGACCGAGACCGGGCGGCGGCCCGGTCCTTCGTCCGCGCGCACGGCCTGAGCTTCCCCAGCCTCCACGACCCCACAGGCGAGCTCCTGCTCCGGTTCCCTCCCGCCCTGCTCAACCCGCAGGCGATTCCCTCGACCCTCGTGATCGACCGCCGCGGACGCATCGCCGCCGGCATCGGGGGCGCCGTCACCGAGGAGCAGCTGCGGCCCCTGCTCACGCGCGTGCTGGAAGAGGGCTCATGACGACGGCCACGGACTGGGCTCTCGCCGCGGCGGACGCGCCCTCCCTCGTGAACGGCACCCTCGCGATCGCCGCCCCCGTGGCGTTCGCGGCGGGGCTCGTCTCCTTCCTCTCCCCGTGCGTACTGCCGCTCGTACCGGGCTACCTCAGCTACGTGACCAGCCTCTCGGTCGCCGACCTGGCGGACGCGCGCGGCGGGCGCCGCAGCCGGATGGCGACCGGCGCGCTGCTGTTCGTCCTCGGCTTCACGGCGGTCCTCGTCTCCGGAGGCGCCCTGTTCGGCTACGCCGGCCGTGCCTTCGTGGCCCACCAGGAGGCGATCACCCAGGTGCTCGGGGTCTTCACCGTGCTCATGGGGCTGTCCTTCATGGGGTTCCTGCCTGGTTTCGCACAGCGGGAGTTCCGCAGCCACCGGCGCCCCGCGCTGGGGCTCGTCGGGGCGCCCCTGCTCGGGGCCGTGTTCGCGGTGGGCTGGACCCCGTGCATCGGGCCGACGCTCGCCGCCGTCCAAGCGCTCGCCTGGACCGAGGCGAGCGCGGCCCGCGGGGCCCTGCTGATGGCCGCCTACTGCCTCGGGCTGGGCCTGCCGTTCGTCCTGGCAGCGCTGGCCTTCCGCCGGGCCCTGGGCGCCTTCGGCCTGGTCAAGCGCCACTACCCGGCCGTCCTGCGGATCGGCGGAGGCATGCTCGTGCTCGTCGGCGTGCTGCTGGCCACCGGTGTGTGGAACGACCTGGTGTACCGCCTGCAGTTGTGGAGCGCGAACTCCACCACGGCCTTCTAGGGCCGCCGTTCACCCCCGAGGCCGAAGCCTCCTCGTCCTTCCCCGACACATGACACAGAGGTGCATATGAGCCTTTCCACGCACACGAGGCCTTCCCGGAAGGCGCCTGTGGCCGCCGCGCTGCTCACCTTCGTCTCCCTCGCCTCGCTCGCGGCCTGCGGCGGTCAGCCCGCCGAGGGCGCCGGCGACTCCCCGCCGCCCACGACGCGGTTCACCGAGAACGGGGTCACCGTCACGCTCTCGGTGTCCGACTGGCACCACTCGAAGGGCACCCTCACCGCGGTCTTCACCCCCGAGGCCAAGGGCTTCCACCTCTACAGCACCGATCTGCCGGCCACCGGCATCGAGGGCGTGGGCCGGCCGACCGCGATGGCCGTCACCGGCGTCCTGAGGGCGGAGGGCGGGCTGACGGCCGGCGCGGACGTACGGTCGATCAGCGTGCCCGGTGTCGACGCCCCGGTCCCCGTCTACCCGGACGGCCCGGTCACCACCACGCTGCCCGTCCGCGCCGACGCCGACGGGGACGCGACGGTGCTGCTCGGCTACGCGAGCTGCAGCACCGAGAAGGGCTGCACCATCCCGGTCTCCGACCGCCCCGTACACCTGCGCGTGACCGGCGACGGCCCGACGTTCGCCGCCCCCTAAGGTGTCCCCATGCCGAGCGTCCTGATAGTCGAAGACGACCCCAGCATCCGCCAGTCACTGATCGAGGTCCTGGCGGAGCACGGGTATGCCGTGCGCAGCGCGGCCGACGGGTTCGGCGCCCTGCGCGAGGTCACCCAGAACCCCGTCGACGCCGTGGTCCTCGACCTGGGGCTGCCCGATCTGGACGGAGGCGACGCCCTGCGCATGATCCGGGGCATCTCCTCCGTACCCGTACTGGTGGCCACCGCCCGCGACGACGAGACGGAGATCATCAAGCTCCTCAACGCGGGCGCCGACGACTACCTGGTCAAGCCCTTCTCCGGCGGGCAGCTCATCGCGCGCCTCTCCGCCGTTCTGCGGCGCACCAGCCACGTCCCGCCGGCCGGCGCCCCCGCGGGTGCACCGGTGGCGGCCTCCGAGCCGCTGCGCCCCACCACCGTGGGCGAGCTGGCGGTGGACCCGGGCGCGCGCACCGCGTACCTGGCCGGCCGGGAGCTGCGTCTGACCCGCCGGGAGTTCGACCTCCTGGCGTTCCTCGCCCACCACTCCGGCCAGGTCGTCTCCAAGCGCCGGCTGCTGACCGAGGTCTGGCGCGAGCCGTACGTGGACGACCAGACCGTCGACGTGCACCTGTCGTCCCTGCGTCGCAAGCTCGGCGAACGCGCGGCGGCCCCGCGCTACCTGCTGACCGTCCGCGGGGTCGGCATCAAGCTGGTGGCACCGCGTTGAGACGCTCACTGGCCGGCGTGGCGCTCGCCGTGACCTCCATGGTCGCCCTTTCCTTCCTCATACCGCTGGCCGCACTGGTGATGTCGCTCGTCAAGGAGCAGGGCGTCACCGCGGCCGAGCAGCGTGCCGCCGCCCTGGCCCCCGTCCTCACCCTGACCACGGATCCGCCCGCCCTGCGGGAGTCCGCCGCGAGCCTGGACGCGGCCGAGCACCTGGTCGTCCACCTGCCGGACGCCGGGCCCCTCGGCAGCACCAGAGCCCCCGCGGCGCTGCTCGAACGGGCACAACGGGGACGCGAGTCCATCTCCCAGGAGATACCCGACGGCTGGATATGCCTCCAGCCGGTGGTGCTCCCCGGCGACCGGGTCGCCGTCATCGAGAACTTCGTCCCCGAGGCTGAACTGACCCGCGGGGTCAAGGAGTCGTGGGCGGTCATGCTCTTCCTCGCCGTGGGACTCGTCGGCGGTTCCGTACTGGTCGCCGACCGCCTCGGCTCGAAGGTCGTCCGGTCCTCGCAGAGGCTCGCGCGGGCGTCGCGCGCCCTCGGCCAGGGCGACCTGGACACCCGCGTGGACCCCATGGGCCCCAAGGAACTGCGCGACGCGGGCGTCGCCTTCAACGCGATGGCCCACCGGATGACGGAGCTGCTCGCCGTCGAACGCGAACTCGTCGCCGACCTGTCCCACCGGCTGCGCACCCCGCTGACGGCCCTGCACCTGGCATCGGAGCGGATGGCCGGCACGCCGGAGTCGGCCAGGGTCGAGGCGGCGGTGGGTGAACTGGAGACCGAACTCCAGGCCATCATCGCCGCGGCGCGCACCCCGCTCGCCGTGGGCCCCATGGGCCAGGGCATGCTCGGGACGGAACCGCCCGCGGGCCACCAGGCCGGGGGCGCGGGGGCGTCCGGCCCCCGCTGCGAGGCAGCCGACGTCGTCCGCCGCCGCACCGCCTTCTGGACGGTCCTGGCGGAGCAGCAGAACCGGTCCTGCTGCCTCGACCTCACCCAGGAACCCACGGCCGTCGGCCTCTCCGACGACGACGTCGCGGCCGTGGTGGACGCGCTCATCGGCAACGTCTTCCGGCACACCGCGGCCGGCACACCGCTCGCCGTCCGCGTCGTACGCACGGCCCAGGCCGTGGAACTGGTGGTGGAGGACGGCGGACCGGGCATCCCCGACCCGGACCGGGCCCTCTCCCGCGGGAGCAGCACCGGTTCCACGGGGCTGGGTCTCGACATCGCGCAACGGGCCGCCAACGCCACGGGCGGCGCGATGCGCATCGCACGCGGCCCGCTGGGAGGCGCGCACATCACCGTGACGTTCGCACTGGCCCCGCCGGCCCCGTCCGGCCGCAGATCCCGCATCTCCCGCCGCCGGACGGCCCGGCCGCGCGGACGGTAGGGCCTGCCGCGCGGACGGTAGGACCGGTGGCGGACGCGTCGGTCAGTCGACGAGCACACCCGGGTTGAGGATGCCCCGCGGGTCGAGCGCCCCCTTCGCGGCGCGCAGGGCGAGGGCGAAGGGGTCGGGGCGCTGCCGGTCGTAGTCCGGGCGGTGGTCCCGGCCGACGGCGTGGTGGTGGGTGATGGTGGCCCGGTGGCGGTGCAGGACCTCGCTCGCGACGGCCTTCAGGTCGTCCCAGACGGCGACCTCGTCACCGGGGCGGCCGGCGGCGAGGACGGTGAAGTACGGCGCCGCACCGTCCGGGTAGACGTGGGTGAGGCGGCAGTTGACGGTCGCGGGCTGCCCGGTGGCCTTGAGCGCCGCCGCGCCCACCTCGGTGCGGACCGCCTCGATCAGGGCGGGGATCCGGTCCCAGGTCGCCGCCGTCTCGAAGGTCTCCGCGACGGCGCCCATCCGGGCCAGTCCGTCGCGGAGGTAGGGCATCCGCAGGAAGGCCGAGCGCCAGGCGCCCACGGCGGCGTCGGTGGGGGCGCCGGCCTCGTCCGCGGTGCCCGTGCCGGCCCCGCCGCGCCGGCCGCCGTGGGCGCGGGCCAGGTCGACGGCCTGTTCGAGCCGGTCGGTGACCGGCGCGTCCGCCGACTCGAACCCCAGGACGAGGACGGCGGATCCGTCCCGCGCGGCGCCGGAGAGCGCCGCCTCGCCGGCGTCCAGCAAGCGGCAGTTGGCGGGTGCGAGGTCGGACTGCGCGATGGCCCGCACCGCCCGGAGCGCGTCGTGGAAGTCGGTGAAGGCCAGTGCGGCGGACGCCTTGTGGCCGGGGCGCCGCTGGAGGCGGACCCATGCCTCGGTGATGACGCCGAGGGCTCCCTCGGAGCCGAGGAACAGGCGGTCGGGGGAAGGGCCCGCGCCGGATGCCGGCAGCCGCCACGAGGCGCTGGTGCCGGCCGGGGTGACGACCCGCAGGGACTGTACGAAGTCGTCGATGTGCGTGCGGCCGGTCGCGTAGTGGCCGCCGGCACGGGTGGCGAGCCAGCCCCCTAGCGTGGAGAACTCGAAGCTCTGCGGGAAGTGCCGCAGCGTGAGGCCGTGGGCGCGCAGCTGGTCCTCCAGGCTAGGACCGAGCGTCCCTGCCTGGACGCGGGCGGCCCGGCCGACGGTGTCGACCTCCAGGACGCGGCCCATGGCGGTCAGGTCGAGGGACAGCACGGCCCGGTGGGCGTCGCCCCGGTACTCCACGCCGCCGGTGACGGAGGACCCTCCGCCGTACGGGACGACGGCGACCTGCCGGTCCCCCGCCCAGTCCAGCAGGTCGGCCACCTCGCGGTCGTCCGCCGGGCGGGCGACGAGGTCGGGTATGCGGCCGGGCCGCCCGCGCAGGGCGCGTACGACATCGCGGTACGCCTTCCCCATCGCGTGCGCGGCGCGGTCGTCCGGGTCGGCGGTGACCAGGTGCGCCAGGCTCGGCGGGGGCTGGACGGCGGGGCCGGCGATGCGCAGGTCGCGGACGCGCGGGACGGGGAGCGGTCGGGCGAGGGTGCCGGGGAGCAGGGCGCCCATCGCGGCGCATTCGGCGTCGTCGGGATGGGCGTCCGCCCAGCCCCACCCCCACCAGGAGCGGGTGCGGGACACGGGGTGCGTCGGGGTGCCGGCCATGGGGTGCGCTCCGGAGGTCGCAGGAACTTACCTAGCGGTAAATTACTTACTGATAATATCCGCGCATGGCAACCCCACGCTCGAAAGCCGGCACCAAGGGAGTCCCGCAACACCAACGCCGGCAGCAGATCCTGGCCGCCGCCACGGAGGAGTTCGGCACGGGCGGATACGCGGGTGCGTCGCTCGCCGCGATCGCAGCGCGCGTCGGCGTCACCAAGACGCTCCTGCACCAGTACTTCGGCACCAAGGAGGACCTGTACGTCGCCTGCCTGGTCCCCGTCGGGGACCGGCTCCTCGGTGCCATCCGGGAGGCGATGGGGCAGGACGGGACCACCTCGGACACGCCCCTGCGGGTGCTCGACGGCATCTTCACGGCCCTGGAAGGGCAGCGGGAGGCGTGGTTCGTGCTTTACGACACCTCACTGCCCCCCGGCGGCGACGCCGCCCGGCGCGCCGCGGACTACTGGTCGGCCATCGACCGGCTCGCCGCCGACGGCACCGCCGACCTGCTGCGCGCGACCGGATCCAGCGACCCGCTGGACGCCGACGCGCTGACCTACGTATGGCGGGACCTGGTCGCCACCCTCGTCCGCTGGTGGGTGAAGCACCCGGAACAGTCCCCGGCGGCCATGACGCAGCGGTGCACCCGCCTGTTCGCGGCGGCCGCCGCGCTCACGCCCGGCCCCACCGCCACCTGACCCACCCGGCGCCCGCAGGCGGGCGCCCCCTGCCCGCCCTACCGGCCCTACCGGCCCTGCTCGCCCTTCGCGGCCTTGAGCTTGCGCCACACCGCGCCCAGGGCCTCCAGGTCCTGCGCGTCGAGGAGCTCCGTGAAGACCGGCGCCAAGGCCTCGCGCCGGGTGGCGTCCGCCGCGGCGAACACCGTACGCCCGGCGGGCGTGAGTGCGACCTCCACCGACCGCGCGTCACGCGCCGACGGCGTGCGCTCCACCAGGCCCCGGCTCTGGAGGGCGTCCACGACCCGGGAAACCTGGCTGCGGCTGAGCAGCGTGCTGTTACCGAGCACGGAGGCGGGCACGGGCTCCGGGCTGGACGCCAGCCACAGCATGACCTCGAACCAGGACACGGGCAGGTCGTGGGCCTTCACGAGGGCCTTGTCCACGCGCTCCGTCATCGTCGTACCGGCCCAGACGAGCCCGTAGAACGCGTAGTCGGCCGCCGACATCTCGGCTTCGGTGAGCTTTTTCGGCATGTCTCACAGTCTAGGGGTTGCGTGCGCACGCACATAAATTTAAAGTGTGTGTGCACGCACATAAATCTCGACCCCTGAGAGGTCCCCCATGTCCAGCTCCTCCGCCACCCCCGACACCGCCCTCCGTACCGTCCTGATCACCGGCACCTCCTCCGGCATCGGCCTGGCCGCCGCCATCGCCGCCGCCCGGGCCGGATGGCGCACGGTGGCCACCCTGCGCGACACCGGCCGCGCCGACGCCCTGCGCAAGGCCGCCGCCGAAGCGGGCGTCGAGATCGACATCCGCCGGCTCGACGTGGTCGACGAGGACTCCGTCGCCGCCGCCGTGAACGGCGTGATCGCCGACTACGGCCGCCTCGACGCCGTCGTGAACAACGCCGGCGCCGGGCACCTCGGCACGCTCGAGCTCGAATCCGTCGACGACGTCCGCCAGGTCATGGAGGTCAACTTCTTCGGCGTACTGAACGTCTCCAAGGCCGCACTCCCCCACCTCCGGGCCGCCGGAGGCCGCCTGATCACCGTCACCAGCGTCGGCGGGGTCATCGGCCAGCCCTTCAACGAGGCCTACTGCGCGGCCAAGTTCGCGGTGGAGGGGTACATGGAGAGCCTGGCACCCGTGGCCCGCGCGCTCGGCGTGAGCGTGTCCGTCGTCGAACCGGGCGCGGTGGCCACCGAGTTCGTCAACAACATCGGGCTCGACCTCGAAGCCCGGATCGCCGCGGCCGGCCCGTACGCCGACACCCTGCAGCACTACATCGACCGCACGGTGGCCCAGTTCACGGGCGACGCCGCCCAGACCCCGGCCGGCGCCGCCGAGGCCGTCATGGAGGCCCTGACCGCCGACCGCCCCGCCTTCCGCATCCAGACCTCGCAGTGGGCCCGCGACTTCACCGGGACCAAGCTGGCCGACCAGGACGGTGCGGCCGTCCTCGGCATGACGGGAACCTGGGTCGCCTGACCCATCCGCCCCACAGGGATGACGCCGGGTCCCGCCCCACCGCCGAATGCCGGAGATTTCGGTCCTCGCCGAAATCATGGGGCATCCTGGACCCATGAACGAGTCGCATCCCGAGCCGTCGGCGGACGCGCCGGCCCCCGCCGCCCGCCTGGCGGCCTTCGCCGCGGCCCTGGCCGACGAGACGCGGGCCGCCATCTGCATGACGCTGCTGGAGGGACGCGCCTGGACCGCGGGCGAGCTGGCCCGGATCACCTCAGTGGCGCCCTCCACCGTCAGCGGCCATCTGACCAGGCTGCTCGAAGCCGGCATCTGCGTGACCGAGCGGCAGGGCCGCCACAGTTACGTGCGCATCGCCGACGCCGCGACCGCCCGCCTCGTCGACCAGCTCGCCTCGTACGCGATCCCGGACCGGGACGCGGCGCACGCCGTACCCGTGGTCGCCGCGCCGGACCCGCTGGCCCGCGCCCGAACCTGCTACGACCACTTCGCGGGGAGGTTCGGCATGGCGGTGACCGACGCGATGGGGCGGCGCGGGCTGCTGCGGACGGAGGCCGCCTTCGAGCTGACGGAGGAGGGCCGGGCCTGGTTCGCCGAGGCCGGCATCAGCCTCGTCCACGAGGGGCGCAGGCCGCTGGCGAGCTCCTGCCTGGATTGGACGGAGCGGCGCCGCCACCTGGGCGGCGTCACCGGGGCGCGTCTGCGCGCACACGCGCTGGACGAGAAATGGGTGGTGCGCCCGGCCGGCGGCGGACGGGCCCTGGAGGTGACCGGGGCCGGAGAGCGGGCCTTCGGCGACCTGCTCGGGATCACCCCGGAGGCATGGAACTGAGCCGTGGGCGCCGCCGCCCGATTGCACCGAGATCCGGAATCCATATTTCGGTCGACACCGAAATGTTGCGCCCGTAGGGTGGCGCCATGACGTTCCGCTCTAGTCCGATCCCGCCCGGCGTCCTCACGGTCGGCGCCGTCTCCTTCACGGTGTTCGCCTGGGCCTCCGCCTTCGTCTCCATCCGCAGCGCGGGCGCCGCCTACTCGCCCGGCGCCCTGGCCCTCGGCCGGCTGCTCGCCGCCTCGCTGGTGCTCGCCGTCCTGCTCCTGGTCCGGCGGCAGGGCCTGCCGCCCCGCGAGGCCTGGCGCGGAATCCTGGTGTCCGGCCTGGTGTGGTTCGGCGGCTACACGATCGCGCTGAACTGGGGTGAGCGGCTGGTCGACGCGGGCACCGCCTCACTGCTCGTCAACACCGGGCCCATCCTCATGGCACTTCTCGCGGCCCGCCTGCTCGGCGAGGCGCTGCCGCCGCGGCTGTTGGCGGGCATGGGCGTCTCCTTCGCCGGAGCGGTGATCGTGGGCCTGTCGATGTCTTCCGGGGACGGCGGCTCCACCTCGGTGCTCGGAGTCGTGCTCTGCCTGCTCGCGGCGGTGGCCTATGCGACCGGGGTCATCGCACAGAAGCCCGCGCTCTCCTACGGAACACCCCTGCAGATCACCACCTTCAGCTGCCTGACGGGAACCGTGCTCTGCCTGCCCTTCGCGGGGCAGCTGTTCGCGCAACTGCCCGAGGCGCCCCTCTCCGCGACCCTGAACATGGTCTACCTGGGCGTGGTGCCGACCGCCCTCGCCTTCACCACGTGGACCTACGCCCTGGCCCGTATGCCCGCCGGCAAGCTGGGCGCGACGACCTATGCCGTCCCGGCCATCGTCGTCCTGCTGAGCTGGGCGTTCCTCGGCGAGGTACCCGCCTGGCTGACCCTCCTCGGCGGGGTGCTCTGCCTGGCCGGAGTCGCCGTGTCCCGGTACGCTCCTCGCTCCCCCCGAACTCCCCACCGCGACAGTCGACTTCGCGCGGGCCGGCCCTGACCCGATCGGCCCCACGCCGGGTCGTCCCGGCCCTCCCTCCCACGAAAGGAACTCCCCCATGAAGATCCTCACGGTCGGCGCCGGCGCCGTCGGCGGCTTTTTCGGCGCCCGGCTCGCCGCGGCGGGCCAGGACGTCTCCTTCCTGGTCCGGCCGGCCCGCGCGAAAGCCCTCGAGGCCCGCGGACTGCGCGTCGAGGGCCAAGGGGAGAAGCTGCACCTCACGCCGAGACTGGTGACGGCCGACGCCCCCGGCGGACCGTACGATCTGGTCCTGCTCTCCGTGAAGGCCACCGCCCTGCAGGCGGCCCTGGCGGACATCGAGCCCGCCGTCGGCCCGGACACCGCGGTCGTTCCCCTGCTCAACGGCTTCGCCCACCTCGACGCGCTCGTCGGACGCCTGGGGTCAGGAGCCGTCCTCGGCGGGGTCGCCAAGGTGGTCACCACCCTGAACGGGGAGGGCGACATCCTCCGCATGGCTCCGCCGGCGGTCATCCTCACCGGCGAGATCGACGCCCGCCCCTCGGCCCGGGTGGACACGATCCGCGCCGTCCTGGCCGACGCGGGCATCGACTCGCCGGCGACCGAGGACATCGTCGCGGCCATGTGGCACAAGTGGGTCTTCATCTCCACCCTGGTCGCCCTGACCTGCCTGATGCGCGGCACGGTCGGAGAGGTGAACGCCGTCCCGGGCGGGGCGGCCCTGGGGCCGTCGCTGCTCGCCGAGGCCGCAGCGGTGGCCGCGGCCGCCGGTCACCCGGTACCGGAGGCCGAACTCGCCTTCACCAGGGCGACCGTCACGACCCCGGGCTCCCCCCTCACCCCGTCCCTCTACCGCGACCTCGTCGCCGGAGCGCCCACGGAGGCCGACCACGTACTGACCGACCTCACCGTCCGCGCCCGCACGTGGGGGGTGGCCACCCCGCTGCTGGACCTCGCCGCCCTCCACCTGCGCGTCCACGAGCACCGCCTCGCCGCTGGACGCCCCTGAGGCACCGCTGCCGGACCCTCTTGGCACCCCGGCCCGGGTGGGCGGGGCGGGCTGGGGTAGGAGTACGGGTGGAGGTCGTGCCGTGTCCGACTCAGACTGGCTCCTGGAGCCCGGGGAGCGGGGCAATGCCGCCACCCGGCTGGACGCGCGCCGGCCGGGCGGGGCGACCTGGTCCGAGGGCAATGACGCCCGGCCGCTGGTCCACGGGGCCACGTACTTCGCCGAGCTCCTGGCGAGGATCCGCGGGATGCGCGCGGGCGATCTGCTCCTGTTCACCGACTGGCGCGGCGACCCCGACGAGCGGCTCGACGGGCCCGGTACGGAGATCGGCGCCGTACTGGGCCGGGCAGCCGAGCACGGTGTCATCGTCAAGGGCCTGCTGTGGCGCTCCCACCTGGACGGACTCCGGTTCAGCGAGGAGGAGAACCGTTCCCTCGGCGAGCAGATCGAAGCGGCGGGCGGCGAGTGCCTGCTCGATCTGAGGGTGCGGCCCGGCGGCTCGCACCACCAGAAGGCGGTGGTGCTGCGCCATCCCGGCCGCCCGGAGCTCGATGTCGCGTACGTCGGCGGGATCGACCTGTGCCACAACCGCAACGACGACGCCGCCCACCGCGGCGACCGCCAGTCGCTGCCCATGGCGGCGGCCTACGGTCCGCACCCCCCGTGGCACGACGTCCAGCTCGCCCTGCGCGGGCCGGTGGTCGGCGACGTCGAAGCCGTCTTCCGCGAGCGCTGGGAGGATCCGGCGCCGCTCAGCCGCAGCCCGCTGATGCGCCTGCGCGAGCTGGTGACCCGGGAGGACACCGTCGCGGACGAACTGCCCCCGCAGGAGCCCGATCCCCCGCCGTGCGGCACGCACACCGTTCAGGTCCTGCGTACGTATCCGAACCGTCTGCTGCGCGGCTACCCCTTCGCCCCCGACGGCGAGCGCAGCATCGCGCGGGCGTACCTCAAGGCCCTGCGGCGGGCCCGGACGCTGATCTACCTGGAGGACCAGTACCTGTGGTCCCCGCGCGTGGTGGACTGTTTCGCCCGGGCGCTGGGCGCGAACCCCCGGCTGCGGCTGATCGCCGTCATTCCCTCCGTTCCGGAGCAGGACGGCCGGCTCACCCTGCCCATGAACCTGATCGGGCGGATCACCGCCCTGGGCGAGCTGCGCCGCGCCGGTGGGGACCGGGTCGCGGTGTACGGCCTGGAGAACCACGCCGGCACCCCCGTGTACGTGCACGCCAAGGTGTGCGTGATCGACGACGTATGGGCTTCCATCGGGTCGGACAACGTCAACCTGCGCTCGTGGACGCACGATTCCGAGCTGAGCTGCGCCGTGCTCGACCGGAGCGGGGATGCCCGGCGGCCGCACGATCCGGGCGGGCTCGGGGACGGGGCCCGGACCTTCGCCCGGGAGCTGCGCCTGGAGCTGATGCGCGAGCACCTCGATGCGCAGGACGGGGCGGAGGCGGGACCGGGGGCGGGGCCGTGGACGGCGGACGCGCTGTGCGATCCGGAGGCCGCGTTCGACGGCTTCCGGGAGGCCGCCGCGGCACTGGACGCCTGGCATGCGGGCGGCCGCCGCGGGGCCCGGCCGCCGGGCCGGCTGCGCCGCTACGCCCCGCCGGACCTGCCCGCCGTCCGGCGCATGCTGGCGACCCCTCTGCACCACGCCCTGGTCGACCCGGACGGCCGCCCGATGAGGATGCGGCGACGGAACGGGTTCTGACGCGGACGGGCGGGCCCGCCGCGGCGGGGCAGCACGCAGGAGCGGCTCGCTCTACGGGACCGGCGCTCCTGGCGCGAGGAACCAGAGACCGGCGATGGTTCCGTCCTCGTGGAAGGTCACGCGGAACTCCCCGGGGTGCTTCTCCATCCGCAGCGGCACGTTGACCATGGTGAACTCACCGACCGCGACGTCCTTGGGATCCCCGTGTGACTGGTAGCGGCCGAACTGGTCCTGGTAGGTCTTCCAGGCCTCCGCGAGGGCGTCCGGGGGCAGCGCCTTGCGCATCGTCGCGTCGAAGTGGGCCGTGGCCGCCGCGTAGTTGCCGTTCACGATGTCGTCGAGCGTCTGAGTGGCGATCCGGTCGTACCGGGTCTGGGCCGGGGATGCCGCGACGGCAGGGCCCGCCACCGTCGTCGGGGCGTGCGCCTGGACCGCGGCCGAGGCGAAACCGTTGGCCGGGACCAGAACACAGGCGGTCAGGGTGACCGTGGCCACCGCCCTGCCCCATCGCCGCTCGCTGCTGAGTGCTGTGCTTCTGTCGGGCATCAGGACCACGGCTTTCTCCGGGTTGGCTGGTCCGATACGTCCATCGTGCTCCGCTCGCCCTCCCCCCGCACGCCGGGGGAGCAGGACTTCTCCGCCCGGGGCCAGGGGCAGAAACCATGTCTGTCACACGATCGGATGTCGTTGCGGCCCCATCCGGTGGGACACGCCCCGACTCCCCCTCCCCCGGGACCGGATGCGTGCAAGGTGGGTCCAGCTTTCGGCGCCCCGGCATCCTCCGCCCGGCGCGCCCTTCGAGCAACGGAAGGGCCTGTATCCGATGGTGATGGCGAGGGCTCTGCTGCCCGCCCTGCTCTCCTTGGCACTGACGGGCGTTCCCGCCGTGCTCCCGAACACCGCGGCAGCCGTGCCCTACGACGGGCAGACGCGCCGCGAGACCGCCCTGTTCAGCGTGAAGTCCACCAACAACGCGGCGGCCCAGGCCTTCACGGTGACCGGCACCCGGCTCTCCCGGGTCAGTGTCTACCTGGGCAGCGGCGCCGCGACCGGCACCGTGACCGCCCAGGTCCGCCGGGTCCGCACCGACGCCGGGTCGGCGGTCGCCTCGACGACCCTGAACCTCGCCGCCCTGGGCGGGGCCGGCGCGGGCTGGGTCGAATTCCCGGTCAGCGCCTCCGTCACCGCGGGCGCCACGTACTACCTGTTCGTCCAGGCGACCACGGCGGAGAGCAAGCCGATCGCCTGGTACGGCACCCGGCAGTCCGTACCCGGCTCACTGACCAGCTGGAACTACGACAGGGCCTACTGGGGCGGCTGGCACGCCGATGCCTCCCGGCTGGCCTTCCACGTCAATCCCACCGGGAGCGAGCGCTGCGGGGAGACGGAGCCCTGCTACGTGCCCACGTCGGCGCTCGCGGCCCGTACGTCGGGGCTGCTGACCAACCGGGTGGCCACCGAGGCGGTGCTGCCCTCCTTCGCGGTCGGTGCCTCGTACGTGGACGGCAGCAACGTGCTGCGCCTGCCGTCCGGCCGGTGGCGGTACCTGCGCGACGGCGCCTCCGCGTCCACCGTGGTCGCGGCGGACGACCCGGGCGCCCTCGCGCAGGTCGCCGAGAGCCGCGCGTGGCTGGCCGCGGGCCGGGTGCCCGGGACCACCGCCGCGCAGCGGGCGGCGGCGCAGCGGGCCCTGCTGTCGATGCGGGCGCTGCTGAAGCCCAACGGCGCCTTCGCCGCGGCGTGGTCGCCGCCGTGGGAGTACTCCTGGCCCCGGGACGGCGCGTTCGCCTCGGCCGCGTTCGCCGCCACCGGGCACGACGAGGAGGCGTACCGGATCCTGGGCTACGACGCGCGCACCCAGCGGGCCGACGGGACCTGGGAGGCCCGTACCAAGCTGGACGGCAGCGGGCCGCCCGATGCGCGGAAGTGGCAGCTGGACGGCAACGGCTGGGTGCCCTGGGCCACTTGGCAGTGGTACCAGGCGGCTCCGACGGGCGGGCGGGACGAACGGCTGCGCGCGCTCTACCCGATGGTGCGGAAGGCGTCCGACTACGCCGCGCGGTCCCTGGGGGCGAACGGGCTGCCGCCCGCGTCCCCGGACTACTGGGAGTTGGACACCGCGACCACCAACATCGGTACCGCCGCTCCGCTGCTGGCCGGGCTCAACGCCTCGGCCGACCTGGCCGCCCGGCTGGGCATGGCCGAGGACGCGGAGCGCTGGGGGGACGCGGCCCGGCGGCTGTCCGCCGGCATCGCCGCCGCCTTCGCCCCGTTGGGCTACCAGCGGACGATCGACGGCAGGCACGGCCGGGACAGTGCGGTGGCGTTCATGGCGCCCCCGTTCAACGCGGCCCCGACCGGCCTCGGCGGGGCGCTGGACTCCACCTACCGGGCGCTGCTGCTGCCCAACGGCGGCGTCTCGCCCGGCAACGATCCCGCTTTCAGCTGGGGGTCGTACGCCTGGACGGCCAGTACCTCCTTCTTCGCCCTCGCCTGGTCGGGTACGGGCGAGCAGGCGAGGGCGGGCAGGGTGCTGGACTGGGTCCTGTCGAAGCGGAACGGGCTGGGGGAGCTTCCCGAGACCGTGAACGGGGCCGGGCTGCCGTCCTCGGTCGCGCCCCTGGGCTGGACGGACTCGCTGGTCGTGCTCACCGCGCTGGCCCTGCAGGGCTCCCCGCAGCCCACCCCGCCGATGCGGGCGGGCGCGGCGCCGGCCGGCGCGAACTGAGCCGGACGCGCCGCGGCACCGCCCGGGCTCAGAGGCGGTGGATGCGGTCGATCCCGTACCACTTCGAGACGCAGCCGGCGACCCAGTCGCGGGCGTAGTCGGAGGTGAAGAAGGGCTCGGCCAGGCTTCCGATGTACAAGGGCCGGTAGCCCAGGTCCTCGGCGCCGCGGGCGGCCTCGGCGCGGATGCGGGAGTTCTGGGCGTCCCAGGCCACGGCGTGGGTGACCGTGGCGGTGGTGAGCCGCTGGAGGCTCGGGACGAGGGCGGCCAGCGCGAGCAGGGTCAGGGCGCCGGCCGCCACGACGGCCGTACCGGTGTTCCGGCGGCTGCTCGCGAAGCGGCCGGCGGCCCACTGGCCGAGCAGCGCTCCGTAGCCGCAGAGCGCCAGTTCCATCAGTACGAGGTAGCTGGTCCACGTACGGGCGTACGTCCAGCCGCTCGGGCCGTATCCGCTGCGCAGGCCCACGACCACCGCGAAGGACCCCAGCGCCACCACGGGTACGGGGAGCAGCAGCAGGGTGAGCGCCATCTTCCGGGGGACCGCCGGGACGGCCGGTCGCGGTTCCCGTCCGGCCGGCGCGGCGAGGCAGAGGCCCAGCAGGACGCCGACGGCGGCGGCGCCGAGGTAGGCCCACTGGCCGGCGACCGAGTCCCACATGCGCAGCCAGTCCCCGGCGGTGCCCCTGAGCTCGCCCGCCGAGAGCGGGGACTCCTTGGCCGGCTGCTGCGCCCGGCGCCATCGGGCGCCGGGGGAGGTGTAGAGCACGATCAGGCCGCACACGAGGCCGGCGCAGTAGCACAGGCACCAGGTGAAGGGGTGCCGGTCGCGCGCCAGTCCGAGGCGGGGCAGGGCCAGCAGCCCGGCGGCGGCCGCGAGCAGTCCGCTGACGAGGGCGAACGGCTCGCTGAGCGTGCCGAGTACGCAACCGGCGAGGAAGGCCGAGGCGAGGCCGGCCCGGCGGACGGCGGTGCGGGGACTTCGGGCGGTCCGGATGCCGAGCAGGAGCGTCCACAGTCCGATGACGCTCGGAATGGTGTGGGAGATCGTGGCGGGAGCCCACAGCAGTACCTGATAGCTGCGCGGGCCGCCGTAGTAGAGCAGCGCCTGCACGACCAGGGAGCAGGCGGCCAGGGCCAACAGGACCGGCAGGCGCGGTCCGGCGCCGCGGAACCGGATGAACTCGCGGCCCAGCAGGACCAGGCCGGCCGTGAAGGCGACGACGATGACCGTGGGCAGGATCTTGGGTCCCGCCAGTCCGTCGCCGTAGATGACCCCGCTCAGGAAGGCGTTGGCGATCCGGCCGTTCTGGGTGTTGTAGAAGTCGGAGGTGATGCCGGCGACTCCCAGGTCTCGGGCCTTCCAGGCGACGCACCAGTCGTCGGAGGTGGGGCGTACGTAGAGGCCGAGGAAGCAGCCGACGGCGACCAGGCCGCCGGCGGCCACGACGAGGGTTCCGCCCACTGCGGACAGAAGCGTGCGGAGCGTTCCGGGGGGACGGGTCCGGCCGCCCTCGTTGCCGCCGCCCTTGTGGCCGCCGCCCTCGCGCTCGGCTTCCGTCGCAGCAGTTCCCATGGACCCATCTGACGATATGTCCGGCGATTGTGCATGCCCAGTCGGGCGCCGGCCGCCGGGACACGAGCGCGCCGGCAGGCGTGGTGGCGCCTCGTCACCCGGGCGGTGGCCGTGCCGTGGCGGGGGCCGCGCCGCTCTTCCAGGATGGGGACTCGACGGAAGGAGTGGCGTTGCGCGCTGTCCTGCTCGTCCGCTGGGCGGTCGTCGCGGCGTCCCTGGCGGGCCTGGCCCTTCCCGTATGGGCCGCCAAGCCCGCTGCGCGACCCGCGGCGGGGCCCTCCGCCGGCCGGTCCGCCGGGGACGAGCGGCCGGTGTTCCTCGTGCGGCCCCTCGGGCACCAGAGCCGCGGCGATGCCGAGGGCAGCTATGCAGCCGTGTCGCTGCTCGCCTCCCCCACCGCCGGCCTGCTCTCCAACACGAGCTCCGCCGAGGGCATCTCGCGGGCCACCGCCAGCGGTGCGCGGTATGTCGAACGGAGCAACGTACTGGAGCTGCCGTCCGGCCGGTGGAAGTACCTCCCGGACGGCCGGACGGCGTCGGTCGTGGTGAGCCGCGGCGATCCGAAGGCCTGGCTGCAGATCGCACGGAGCCGCGCCTGGCTGGCGTCGGGCACGGTCCCCGGCAGATCACCCGGGCAGCGCGCGGCGGCCGAGCGGGCCCTCCTGTCGATGCGCGCGCTGCTGCAGCCGAACGGCGCCATGGCGGCCGGGTGGACTCCGGGCTGGCAGTACAACTGGCCGCGCGACTCCGGCTTCGCCGCGGCCGCGTTCGCGCACACCGGCCACGACGCCGAGGCCTACCGGATCCTGCGGCACAGCGCCGCGACCCAGCGCGAGGACGGTACGTGGGAGGCGCGGACGAAGCTCGACGGGTCCGGTCCGCCGGACGGCAGGCGGTGGCAGCTGGACGCCAACGGCTGGGTTCCCTGGGCCGCCTGGCAGTGGTACCGGGCGGCGCCCCGGGCCGGCCGCCCCGCCCGGCTGGCGGCGCTCTACCCGATGGTCCGCAAGGCGGCCGACCGCGCGGCGGCCTCGCTGGGGGCGGACGGGCTGCCCCCGGCCTCCCCCGACTACTGGGAGCTGGCGACGGCCACGGCGAACATCGGCACGGCCGCTCCCCTGCTCGCCGGGCTCAACGCCGCCGCGGACCTCGCCGCCGGGACGGGCCGGCCGGACGACGCGGCGCGCTGGGCCGGCGCCGCCGGGCGGCTCGCCGCAGGGATCGCCGCGAGGTTCGCGCCCCTGGGCTACCAGCGCACCGCCGACGGGCTGCACGGGCACGACAGCGCGGTGGCGTTCATGGCGCCGCCCTTCAACGCGGCCCCGGCCGATCTGCCCCGAGCACTCGACGCCACGTACGAGGCCCTGCTGCTGCCCAACGGGGGCCTGACCCCCGGGAACGATCCGACGGCTCCCTGGGGCAAGGCCGCCTGGACGCCCAGTACCGCGTTCTTCGCGCTCGCGTGGGCCGGTACGGGGAGGACGGCCAAGGCCGGGCAGGTGCTGGACTGGGTCCTCGCCCGGCGGAACGCGCTCGGTGAACTGCCGGAGAAGGTGAACGCGGCGGGCAGCCCCTCGTCGATCGCACCACTGGCCTGGACGGGCGCCATCACCGTCCTCGCGCTCGTGGCGCTCGACGGACCGGGCCTTCCCACACCGCCCTTGCGGAGCTAGTGCTGTGGCCGGGAAGGTTTGCCGGGTCGCGGCGTCCGGTGCGGTGCATCGCAAGGCGGAGGACCGCGGCTCGTACTGGACGTACTTGCGTGGTCCGACAACGCGGCGAGGTGCCGTGCCTGGGGGTACCTCCCAGCGGTAGCTGGGGGAGCGCCGCGACCCGGTGAACCTTTCCGGTCACAGCACTAGAAGGGTGCTGTACCGCGCCGGGTCAGACGGGCTCCGTCCCGTCGCCGGGAGGCGGGGCGGTGCGGACGCTCTCCAGCGCGGCGAGGAGGCGCTCGTACGCGAGCCGCTCCGCCACCACCGCGCGCCTGAACGGCGGGTGGTGCGGATCGCGCCGGGCCAGGGCCTGTCCCGCGGCTGCGGCACGGAGTGCTCGGGCCCGGTCCAGGGCGGTCTTCGCCTCGACGCATCCGGGGTCGAGGAGCCGGTGGTCGAGGACCTCGCCGAGGGCGAGGTCGGCGAGCGTGCCGAGCCGGTCGAGCTCGTCGGCGCAGGTCGCGGGGGCCGCCTCGTCGCAGGGCGCGTCGAGGGCGCGGGAGAAGGATCCCAGGGTCGCCTTGAGTTCCGGGTAGCCCCAGGCGGGTGCGGTGTCGTTCCGGCAGGCCGTCGCGAAGGCCGCGAGGGTGGCGACGGAGGCCATGGACGCCGCCGCGCGTATGGTGCCCGCTCGCACGCGCCGGTGGGAGATGCGGAAGGGGGTCACGGGGAGCCCGATCGTCCGTTGGTCAGGACCCGGCCGCCGTCGGCCTGCGACGGGGTCGGGCCGCCATCCTCGCCCGCCCCGGCCGGCGCGGCCACCCGGGGAGGGTCCGGCGGGTGCACGCACCCGGACGGTGGCTACGGCAGCGGCGCGACCTTCGAGGGCGGGACCGCCCGGTGCCACGGGACGGGGGGCGGGCTGCCGCCGGGCTCGGATCCGGCCGGGGGTGCCGCCGTGACCACGTGCAGCTCGGCGTCCAGGCCGAGGGCCGCCGCGAGGGACGGAGCGCCGGCCGACTCGGCCACGGCCGTCGGGGCGCCCGTGTACAGCATCTGGGACTCCTGCCAGGACGGCGGGCCGTCGGTGCCCGCCGTGCCGATCGTGCCCGTGCCGGCGCGGCCCGCGAGCAGGCCGCCCGCGACGCCGACGGCGCCGTAGCCGGCCTGGCCGCCCACCTCGGTGACCGGGGACAGCGCGGGCGCGTCGCCGCCCGCGGTGGCCAGGGCCGTCAGCACGGTGCCCGTGCCGGGCCGGCGGAAGTACAGGCGGACGCCGTAGCCGTCGGGGCTCGCCGACAGCACGCCCGTGGTCTGCGGCAGCCAGGTCTGCGCCGGGGCGCGGAGCGGGCCGCCCGGGGTCTCCTCGACCCAGGCCAGCACGGACCCGGTCGTCGCCGCGTACACGTGGCGCCGCCCCGCCGCGTCGGTCACGGTGACCGGATCGCCCTGGAGGCCAGTGCCACCGAGGGCCTGCCATGCTCCGAACGCGCCGTCCGGGGTCTCCTGCGCGCGGGCGCGCAGGGTGCGCCGGGAGTCCCGTACGTACACGGTCATCCGGCCGGTCCGGTCCACGGCCACGGCCGGTCCGCCGATCGCCGAGGTGACGGAGCGGTCGCCGGTGTCCGGGCTGCCCAGCGACTGCCAGGGGCCGAACGGGCCGTCGGCCGCGGCCTGGACGGCGTACACGAGGTCCCGGCGGTACTCCTGCGGCGTCGCCCCCAGGGTGGTGCGGGTGGCGAACACCGCGATCCTGCCGTCGGGGAGCCGGGCCGCCGTCGCACCCGTGTCGAAGCCGGTGCCGGGGAGGAAGCGGGGGCCCTGCCAGGGGGCGCCGGGGCCGCTGCGCGACCAGTACGCCATCCGGCCGTCCAGCACGGCGAAGGCCCAGAGCCGGCCGGAGACGCCCTCGGCCATCCAGGAGGTGCTGTCGCCCCGGCTGTAGCGGATGGTCTGGCTCCAGCCGGCGCCGGCGGGCCGGGTCGCGGTCTTGCGGTCGCCGCATCCGGCGGGGCTGCCGCACCAGTCCTGGTGGTCCGTCCAGGCGTAGGTCTTGAGGTAGCCGAGCTTCTCCTCGGCGGTCCGCGGGTCGAGCGTCGGGGGCAGCGAGCTGTTGGGGTAGCTCGTGTAGTTCTGGACCGAGAAGTGCGGCCGGTCCGGGGACTTCGCGTAGCGCGCCACGGCGGCCTGGACGAAGCGGGCGCCGTACATGTGGTCCTGGTGGTCCAGGAAGGCGCCGCTCCCCTCCGACCGGCCGGGCGTCGGGTCCTGCGTGCGTATGGTGGTCGGCCCGTACCTGCGGAACACGCCGGCTATGGCGTCTATCGCCTGGTCCTTCGTGTACGAGAACGCGTGCTTGACCGGCGTCCCGGAGGTCAGCTGGGCGCCGAGGGCGGGTATCCGGCCGTCCCACAGGCCGCGCAGGCTGTCGGGGTTGTCGTCGGAGATGCTGCGGGCCTCGCGCAGCTCCATCCACACCAGGTTGACCTCGGGCCTGGCGACGAGGACGTCCACCTCCGCGCTCCCGCCGCCGTCGGTGGGTACGGCCGTCCGCTTCCAGGCGCTGGTGCGGACGCCGGTGGCCATCTCCGCGTAGGCGGCCCGGATGCCGTTCTGCCGGGCCTCCGCGTAGGCGGCGCGGTCGGCGGGACGGGCGGCGTCCTCCAGGTGCGGGCTGTGGGCCTCGTTCCGGCCGTCGGACTCGCCGGAGGTCAGGTAGACCGTGGTGACCTTGACGCCCGTCGATATGGCGCGGCTCACGTCGGGGTTCATGAAGAACAGGTCGTCGTCGGGGTGCGCGACGACCTGGAGGACGGAGCCCTCGGTCACGCTCGCCGGGACGGCCGCGGGGGGAGCGGCCGGCAGCGGCGCGTCCGCGTCCGCGTAGGCCCAGGCCGTCACGCCGACGACGCCGGCGGAGAGCACGGCGAGGGAGGCCGCGAGGCGGGTGCGCCTGGCCAGGGACATCTGGAACGCCTTGGGGATCGGTCCGGTGCGGAAATCCGCTTGGGGGGTGAGTCGGTGCCCCGATGGCTCCACCGCTTCCGGAGACGACCGGCGGCCGATTATGCCTCACGCGCATCCGGCTGACACACCATCAAGGCTGATACCGAAGCAAACACACACAAAGCCGACATCGCGCCAACTTGGTTACGTGTGGGGCCTTTTGAAAGCTCGGCCCAGCGACTCGACGCTCAACGACAGGGCCGTCGAGCGACCGCGAGGGGTGACACCCGACACCCTCGGCGCGCCGCATCCAAAATCAGCCCACATACACACAAAACGACCCTTGTCACAGACCTGTGACAGTCGGCGGACATCCTCGCGAAGTCCCCCGGACAGGCTTTTAACAAGAGACAAAAAGGGCATTCAGCCCCTCTGCTTCCGAGGGTGAAAGCAGAGATGACCGAGCCGATCCGGCGGAGGAAATCCCATGAGCCTCACCCTCACCATGCCGCAGCCCCAGGCCACGCTGGCCCCCCGCGAGCAGGAAGCACTGCGCCACATCGCCGCAGGTCGCACCTACCTCCAGACCGCCCGCACCATGGGCCTCTCCAAGCACACCGTCGACGCCTACCTCCGCCGCATCCGGGCCAAGCTGAACGTCCACACCACCGCCGAGCTGACCCGTCTGGCCATCTCCCTGGGCCTGTGACACCCGGCCACCCGCGGACCACGCCCTGTCACCCCTGAAGGGTCGGCGCAGGCATTCGGGTGGCGACGCGCCGTGTCGGGCCGCCGGCACCGGCCGGGTTCGCCATCCTGGGCCGGGCGCGGCATCGCGATTGCCGCTGCCGCCCCTCCCCCACGGCGAGAAGGAGCACGGCATGCCGACGGACGCGGTCGGACGTTTCCTCGCGGCTTTGGACCCGCACCACCGGGAGGCGTTCACGAGCCGACCCCACGAGGAACAGGAACGACTCGCGGCCGCCTGGGAGCGGGAGCTGGAGTCGGACGACGAGCTCGACACCCTCGATGAACTGTCTCCCCCCGCGGCGGAGGCCGAGGCGGCCCGCCGCGTGATGGACCGCGAGCCCTGACCCGGCACTCCCTGCCCACCGGCAGGTAGTGCCACACGCCGTCACAGCCGCAGCACGATCAGAGCGGTGTCGTCGGTGATCCCGGCCGGGGGGATGAGGTCGGCCAGCAGGGCGTCCGCGAGGGTGTCGGGGTCGGCGGTGTGGTGGCGGGCCAGTGAGCGGGCGAGTCGGTCGAGGCCCGTGTCGATGTCCTCTCCGCGGCGTTCGACCAGGCCGTCGGTGTAGAGGACGAGGACGGACCCTTCGACGAAGGCGGTCCGGGCCTCGGGGCGGGAGGCGTGTTCGGGGCGGGCGCCCAGCGGGGGGTCGGTGGCCTGGTCGAGGAAGGTGACGGTGCCGTCGGGCCGGCACAGCGCGGGCGGGGGGTGGCCGGCGCTGCTGTAGGCGAGGGTGCGGCTGTCCCAGTCGAGGAAGACCGACACGGCGGTGGTGGACTCGGCCCCGTCGGTGGAGCGGGCGTACAGGCCGACGACTTCGAGGGCCCGGGCGGGGCCGGCGGCGACGCGGGACGCCGCGGACAGCGCGCTGCGCAGCTGGCCCATCACGCCCGCCGCGCGCAGTCCGTGGCCGACGACGTCGCCGACCGCGACGGCCGTGCGGTGACCGTCGGGCAGGTCCACGAGGTCGTACCAGTCGCCGCACACGTTCAGGGCCCCCACGGCCGGCCGGTAGCGCACGGCGGCCTGGTGGTGGGCCAGCGGTCGGGGCTCGGGCAGCATCGCCTGCTGGAGGTGGAGGGCCACTTCTCGTTCCCGGGCGTGGGCCTGGCGCAGGCGTTCGTTGACCTCCTGCAGCTCCCGGGCGCGGGTGTAGAGCTCGGCTTCCAGGACCGCGCTGCGGTCCCCGCCGGCGCGATCACCGCGGGCACGGATGAGCTCGGTGACCTCCTCCACCCGGTGCAGCAGCAGCGCCACGGTGCCGTCCGCGGCCAGGACGGGGACGTTGACCGGGCTCCAGTACCGCTCCTCCCACACTCCGGGCCGGTCGGGGTACTCCACGTCGTAGCGCTGCAGCGCCATGCTGTCGGGCTCGCCGGTGGCCGCGACCCGCTGCAGGGACGCGTACAGGTTGCGCATGCCGGTCGCACCCGGGTCGTTGGGGTTGTCGGGGAAGACGTCGAACAGGTAGCGGCCGATCACCTGGTCGGGGGTGCGCCCGGCCATCGCGAAGAACGCCTCGTTGGCGTCGGTGTACACGAGATCGGGGGTGAGCAGGGCGACCGCGCCCGGCAGGGCCTTGAAGACCGCCCGGTAGTCGATGACGGGTCCGTTCATGAGTCCACCTGCCCGTGCGCGCCCCCACCGTTCCGATCACGGGGTTCCCACGATGCCACGGCCGCCGGGGGCGAGCCGCTCACAGCCCGCCGGCCGTGGGCGGACCGGGGCATCCGACCGGCCGGCCCGGGGTAGGCGCAGGGTGCGGGGTGCGGTCCTGGCCATGATGGCCGCGACGGGGGCCGCACCTCGCACCGGGCGGCGCTGGGCCCGACGGCCTTGCCTCCGGACCGGCTCAGGCCTCCAGCCAGGTGCGCAGCAGGGCCTCCCGCACGTGCCGTTTCGGCGTGCCCTCCGGGCCGTGCTCACGGCCCCACGCCTCCATGGTCCGCGGGTCCGCGGTTCCCGCCACGAAGCGGGCGAGCAGGTCCTGGGACAGCGCCGCCTCCTCGGCGCCGTAGCCTCCGGACGCCGCCGCGTACACCGTCACCTCCTGCGGCCCGTCCGCCGTCTCCAGCCGCAGCGTCATCTCGGGCGGCCCCTCGCCGAGGAAGGCGCCGAGCGCGGCCGAGACCACCGACCCGAGGAGTTTCGACGCGCGGCCCGACGGGCTCTCGGCGGGCACGTCATCGACGACCGCGGAGCGCAGCCCCTCCCACGTCCACGTCCGGGAGCCGTCGGGGTCCACCGCTTCCAGCCCGCCGGCCGTCAGCCGGACGCAGCTCCCGATCGCGGTCGGCGGCGACCCCACGTACACCGCGTCCGGAGTGATCCAGAACAGTCCGACCATTGCCACGACATCACTCCCACGTTCGTCTCTCCGGGGCGGGCCGTACCCGGCATCAGCAACACCTTTGCCCCGTTTGTGAGAACTATTACCTTCTCACCCGAATGGCGCTGTTCCAGGGTCATCATGAATGACCGGAACTGTCATCTACGCGCCCCTGCCACGGCCCGCGAGCCGCTAGGCGACCGGTCGGCGCCACAAGGAGAGACGTGCGACCTTCGGGCAGCTGGACGGGTAACTGGCGGATCGCGTTGCCGGTGGCGGGAGGCGCCGTAGTCCTCGGACTGGGCGGCCTCTACGGTGCCGGACTCGCGGTCGGCGGCGACATCGCCTCCGGCACGCAGGTCCGGGGCGTGGACATCGGCGGCATGAGCCGCGCGGAGGCGGAGCGCACGCTGGCACGGGAGCTGGGGCCGCGCGCCGCCGCCCCCCTCGCGGCGGGCGTCGGCGACCGCGTCGAGCAGGTCGCCCCCGCCTCCCTCGGGCTGTCCCTCGACACCGCCGCGACCGCCGACCGTGCCGCCCGTACGGGCTACGGGCCGGTCGGCGTCATCGGCAGGCTCTTCGCCTCAGGCGACCCGGACGTCGAGCCCGTGATCCGGATGGACGAGAAGACCGCCCGCGCCGGGGTCGAGCGGCTCCGCGCGAGCACCGAGCAGCAGGTCCGCGACGGGTCCATAGCCTTCGCCGCCGGCAGGCCCGAGGTGGTCACCGCACAGACCGGCGTCACCCTGCTCCGGGACCCGGCCCTCGACACCCTCCGGGACGCCTACCTGCAGCCCCGCCCGGACGGCAGCCCGGTCGCGCTGCCGGTCCGGCGCACCGAGCCGCGCGTGGGAGCGGCCGAGACCGGACGGGCCCTGCGCGAGTTCGCGGAGCCTGCGGTGTCCCGCCCCGTCACCCTCACCGTGGCCGACACGCGCATACCCGTGAGCCCCGTCGTCCTCGGCGAGCACCTGAAGATGAAGGCCGACACCGACGGCCGCCTGGCGCCGGCCCTGGACTCCGACGGCCTGCTCGCCGACCCCGCCGTGGCCACCCCCCTCGGGGAGGCCGTCGAGCCGCCGCGCGACGCCGTGCTCGGCGTCGCGTCGGACGGCCGCGTGGTGGTCAAGGAGCCCAGCCGCGCCGGGCACCAGGTCACCAAGGAGGCCCTCGGGCGGGCCGTGATGCCCCTGCTCACCCGCTCGGGCGCCGACCGGAGCGCCGTGGTGGCCACCACGGCCGTCCAGCCGGACCTCACCGACGCCGAGGCGCGCCGCCTCGGCATCAAGGAGAAGCTCTCCTCCTTCACCGTCGAGTTCCCGGCCGCCCCGTACCGGTCCACCAACATCGGCCGCGCCGTGGAGCTGATCAACGGCTCCGTGGCCATGCCGGGGCGGGAGTGGAGCTTCAACCGCACGGTCGGCGAGCGCACCAAGGAGAACGGCTTCGTCGACGGCATCATGATCAATGACGGCCAGTACGTGAAGTCCCCCGGCGGCGGCGTCTCCGCGGTCGCCACCACCATGTTCAACGCCATGTTCTTCGCCGGCCTCAAGCCCGTCGAGTACGGGGCGCACTCCTTCTACATCGAGCGCTACCCGGAGGGCCGGGAGGCCACCGTCGCCTGGGGCAGCCTCGACCTGCGCTGGCTCAACGACTCCGGCCACCCCGTCTACGTGAAGGCCGAGTCGACCGACACCTCGCTGACGATCACCCTCCTGGGCACGAAGAAGTACGACGAGATACGCGCGACCAAGGGTCCGCGCACCCACGTCACCCCGCCCGCCAAGCGCACGGGCACCGGCCCGAAGTGCGAGGTCCAGACGCCCCTGGAGGGCTTCGACGTCACCGTCGGCCGGATCTTCGTCAAGGACGGCCAGGAGGTCAGGCGCGAGGAGCACACCACCCACTACACCCCGCGCGACGAGGTCACCTGCGAGCCCGAGACCGCGCCCGGGACCCCGCCCGCCACGGCGCCGAGCGGCGCCCCGGCGGCGGCCGCGGCGGCCGGCCCCGAGGTCCCCGCGCAGGGCCGGTAGGAGGAAAGAAGGGGTCACCTGAGGTGACCGGCGGAACGCGCCGTGCGCCCGTCGGGCGCCACGGACCGCCGGAAGTGCTACAACTGGGGACGTGACCCCTCCTCGCAACCCGTACCGGGCAGTTCGGTGCGGTCACCCCTGAGCAAGGGATTCAAGAGCGTCGCCGGACAGGTGTTCGTCCTTCAGGTGGCGATCGTGGTGTTGCTCGCCACCGGAGCGCTGCTCGCGCTGCTCCTGCAGTCCCGCCACGACGTCGAGCGGGAGGCGCGCAACCGGTCGATCGCCGTCGCCGAGACCTTCGCCCACTCCCCCGACCTGCAGGAAGCGCTGCGGACGCCCGACCCGTCCGCCGTCCTGCAGCCCCTCGCCGAGGCCACCCGCAAGGCCGCCGGGGTGGACTTCATCGTGGCGATGGACACCAAGGGGATCCGGTACAGCCATCCCCAGCCGGACCGCATCGGCAAGCGTTTCGTCGGCACCATCGAGCCCTCGCTCGCCGGCCGGGTGCACACCGAGAGCGTCGAGGGTCCGCTGGGCAAGGAGATCCAGGCGGTGGTGCCGGTCACCGCGCCGGACGGCCGGGTCGTCGCGCTGGTGTCCGCGGGCCTGACCGTCGAGCACGTCACCGGTGTCCTCGACCGCCAGTTCCCGGTCATCCTCCTGGCCATCGCGACCGGTCTGGCCCTGTCCACCGCCGGCGCGGCCCTGATCAGCCGCCGCCTGCGCCGGCAGACCCATGGGCTCGGCCCGCAGGAGATGACCCGGATGTACGAGCACCACGACGCGGTGCTCCACGCCGTCCGCGAAGGGGTGCTGATCACCGACGGCGAAGGGCGGCTGGTCCTGGCGAACGACGAGGCCAAGCGGCTGCTCGGGCTGCCCGTGGGGGCCGAGGGCCGCCACATCGGGGACGTACCGGGTCTGGACAGCCGGATGGCCTCCCTGCTGCTGTCCGGCCGGGTGGCCACCGACGAGGTGCTGGAGACCGGGGACCGGCTGCTCGTGGTCAACCAGCGGCCCACCCACCCGCGGGGCCGGCCGGAGGGCGCCGCCATCACCATCCGCGACTCCACCGACATGCAGATCCTCACCGGCCGCGCCGAGACGGCCCGCAGGCGCCTCAAACTGCTGTACGACGCCGGTGGCGACATCGGCACCACCCTCGACGTGACGCGGACCGCCCAGGAGCTCGCCGACGTCGCCGTGCCCCGGTTCGCGGACTTCGTCACGGTCGACCTGGCCAACCCGGTGCTCGACGGCGACGAGCCCGGTACCGGCGCCGAGATGCGGCGCACCGCGGTCAGCGGCATCCGCCCCGACCACCCCCTGTACCCCCAGGACCGGCTGATCGAGTTCAAGCCCTCCACCCCGCAGGCGCGCGGCTTCGGCACCGGCGAGGCGGAGCTGGTGCCCGACCTGGCCAACGCCCCCGGCTGGCACGCCCAGGACCCCGGGAGGGCCACGGCCATCGTCGAGTACGGGATCCACTCGCTCATCGCGGCCCCGCTCAAGGCCAGGGGCGTGGTCCTCGGCGTCGTCAACTTCTGGCGGTCCGGCAAGCCGGAGCCCTTCGACGAGGACGACGTGTCGCTGGCCGAGGAACTCGTCGCCCGCGCCGCCGTCGCCATGGACAACGCCCGCCGCTACACCCGCGAGCACACCCTCGCCGTCACCCTGCAGCGCAGCCTGCTGCCGCGCGCCCTGCCCGAGCAGAGCGCCGTGGACGCGGCGCACGCCTACCTGCCCGCGCAGTCGGGGGTGGGCGGGGACTGGTTCGACGTGATCCCGCTGCCGGGCGGCCGGGTCGCCCTGGTCGTCGGGGACGTCGTCGGGCACGGCCTGCACGCCGCGGCCACCATGGGGCGGCTGCGTACGGCGGTGCACAACTTCACCTCGCTCGACCTGCCCCCCGACGAGATCCTCGCCCGCCTCGACGACCTCGTACAGCGCATCGACCACGACGACGGCACCGACACGGACGGCGGCGTGCTCGGCGCGACCTGCCTGTACGCCGTCTACGACCCGGTGTCCCGCACCTGCGCCCTGTCGCGGGCCGGGCACCTGCCGCCGCTGGTGGTCGCCCCGGACGGCACCACCGACTTCGTCGACCTGCCGGCCGGTCCCCCGCTCGGGCTGGGCGGCATGCCCTTCGAGACCGCCGAGCTGATCCTGGCGGAGGGCAGCCAGCTCGTCCTGTACACGGACGGCCTGGTCGAGCAGCGGACCCGGGACATCGGCGAGGGGCTGGAGCTGCTGCGCACGGCGCTGAGCCACCCCGGCCGGGACCCCCAGGAGAGCTGCCGGGCCGTTCTCGCCGCGATGCTGCCGAACCGGCCGACCGACGACGTGGCGCTGCTCATCGCCCGGACCCGGGTCCTCGGCCCCGATCGGGTCGCGCAGTGGGACGTGCCGTTCCAGCCGAGCGGGGTCGGCGTCGTCCGCAACCTTGCCGCGGCGAAGCTCGACGAGTGGGGGCTGGAGGAGCTCGCCTTCACCACGGAGCTCATCCTCAGCGAACTGATCACCAACGCGGTCCGGCACGGCAGCGCGCCGGTCCGGGTCCGGCTGCTCCACGACCACGTGCTGACCTGCGAGGTGTGGGACGGCAGCAGCACCGCCCCGCACCTGCGGTACGCCGCCACCACGGACGAGGGCGGGCGCGGGCTGTTCCTGGTGGCGCAGCTCAGCGAGCACTGGGGCACCCGGTACACCCCCGAGGGCAAGGTCATCTGGGCGGAGCAGGTGCTGCCCAGCGCCCCGGGCGGCGTACCTCCGGAGGTCGGCGGGGAGCCCGGACCGTAACGTGAACGCGTGCGCCCGACGCGCCCCATATCCGTCTCCCTGACCGCGGTCGCCGTGTGGTGCGCGAGCGCGGCGCCCGGTTGCGCACCGCCTCCGCAGCACCCCCGGGTGCCGGTACGGGTCGCCGCGCCGGTGCTCGCGGCGGAGGTCACGGACGTGCCCGCGGAGAAGCTGGGCGCGAGCCTCCGGGCCGGGTGCCCGGTACCGGCGGAGGGGCTGCGGCTGATCCGGATGAACCACTGGGGCTTCGACGGCAAGGTCCACCGCGGGGAGCTGATCGCCCACCGCGACGCGGTCGAGCCGCTGCTGTACGCCTTCGGCCGGGCCTTCGACGCCCGTTTCCCGATCCGGCGGATGCGCGTGGCGGCCGAGTACCGCGGCGACGACCGCGCGGCCATGGCCGACGACAACAGCTCGGCCTTCAACTGCCGGCCGGTGACCGGGGACACCGGAAAGCTGTCGCGGCACTCGTGGGGCCTGGCCGTGGACATCAACCCGGTCGAGAACCCGTACGTGGACGTCCGCGGGGAGGTCCACCCGGCGGCGGGCCGGGCCTACCTGCGGCGCACCCCCCTCCGCCCCGGGATGATCGCGGAGGACGGCGTCGTCGCCACCGCGTTCCGGCGCGTCGGCTGGCACTGGGGCGGCGACTGGTCGAACCCGGACTACCAGCACTTCTCGTCCGACGGCGGGTAGGCGGGCGCCCGACGGCCGGTGCACGGTGGACGGGCCCCGCCGACCCGGTGATCGGCGGGGCCCGTCGGGGTGCGAGCCCGGGGCGCGGGCGGCTGTGACTTCTCCCACCTCCTCTTGCCCGGGGAACGAAGGGTTACCTAAGTTCCCTCTCATGGCTCCTTCTCCCCCCACTCCCGCCACCGGCCCGGACGAGTCCGGACTGGTCGGCTTCGCCGTCGACCTCACCTCCCACGAGGCGCTCCGGCGGGTCCACGTCCTGGAGGCCATCGGCCCCGACTGGGACCCGATCGAGGTGTTGCGCGGCGAGGAGGAGGCGTACGACCTGCTGTATTCCGGGCTCGACGCGGAGCAGCAGCGGCTGCACGACGAGCTCGTCGAAGCCGGGGTACTGCCTCGGCGCGGGGGCGGCCGTGCTGCCGCTTGATCCGCAGGCCGACATCGGGCGCCGCGCCTGGGCGGCCTGCCCGAAGTGCGACGACAGTCGTGGCTGCGAGCCGTGCGGGCAGCGCCGTACGTGCTCCGACCACTGGCGCTACATGCTGTCCAACACCGGCAGCCTGCTGCACCTCCAGTGCCCCTCGTGCACCCATGTCTGGGTGCACGAGAGCGGCTTCGGCGCCACCCGTTCCCTGTGGGACCGGGTCGTCAGCGGCTGGTCGCGCCACTGAGAGCGACCCGCGTCCCTCCCGCCCCGAGATGTGCGCCCTGCCGAACCGGGTCATCATGACGAAAGGCCGGCGGGCCCCGCTTACGGCCCCGGCACCGGAGGGAGGCGGAGCATGGAGCTGGACGAGTCGGGCCGAGCCTGGGCCGCCATCGCCGGCGTCGTCGCCGTCATCCTCGCGAATCTGGTGGCGATCATCCTGATGAACGTCCTCGGACGCTAGCGCGCAGCCGCCTCCGGGCAGCCGGTCAGCGCATACGGGGAAGGCGCAGGCTGAGCAGGGCGGTCAGGGCGATCAGGCCGAGCTGCACCAGCAGGGTGGTGCACACCGCCGCGCGCAGGCCCGCCGTCGGGGCCAGGGCGAGGAAGAGGCTCCCCAGCGTGGCGACGCCGAGCGCCAGGGAGGACTGCTGAGCGGTGATCATGACGCCGCTGCCCACCCCGGCACGGTCGGCGGGGACGTCCGAGAGCATCAGGCGCATCAGCACGGGCAGTTGGAGGCCCTGGCCCAGGCCCGCCAGGGCGACGCCGGGAGCCAGCGCGGCAAGGCCGACGTGCGGCCAGCCGTACCAGAGGGCGGCCAGCAGGAGGCCGATGCCGACCGCCTGGATGATGCCGCCGGCGGTGACGACCCGCGTGCCGAAGCGGCCGACCAGGCGCGGGCCGGCCAGGGAGGCCGCGAAGAAGGACAGGGCCATCGGTACGAGCGCCAGCCCCGCCGTCACCGGGCCCATGCCCAGGCCCTGCTGGAAGGCCACCGCGAGGACGAACATGAAGCCGCTGAACCCGACCGAGAAGGGCAGCAGGAGCACCAGGCCGCGCCGCAGCGACTCCAGCCGCAGCAGGCTCGGCGGCACCAGCGGGGTGCGCCCGCGGCGGTCGGCCCGGCGCTCGGTGAGGTAGAACGCCGCGGCGGCCACGGGGAACACCCCGAGCGAGACCCACGTCCACAACGGCCAGCCGGCGGCCCGGCCTTCGGTCAGCGGCAGCAGCAGCGAGACCAGCGACAGCGCGAGCAGGAGGGTGCCGGGCACGTCCACGGCGGCGGGCCGGCCGGCGCGGGTGTCCGGGACGCTGCGCACGGCCAGGACCAGCCCCAGGAGCACCACGGGCACGTTGACCAGGAACACGGCGCGCCAGCCCGTCCCGGCAAGGTCCGCGGCGACCAGGACGCCGCCGAGGATCTGCCCGGCGACCATGGACAGGCCCGCGGTGGCCCCGTACAGGCTCATGGCCCGGGCTCGGCGCGGGCCCTCGGTGGTGGCCTGGATGGTGGCGAGCACCTGCGGCAGCATGAGCGCGGAGGCCGCGCCCTGGGCCACCCGGGCGGCGACCAGGGTCCAGGCGTTCGGGGCGAGGCCGCAGGCGAGCGAGGTGACGCCGAAGGCGGCCATGCCGACGAGGAAGAGCCGGCGGCGGCCGAAGGTGTCGCCGACGCGCCCGCCGAGGACCAGGAGGACGGCGTAGGCGACGCCGTACCCGCCGACGACCAGTTCCAGCAGGGCGGGTCCGGCGGCGAGGTCGTGCTCGATGGACGGCAGCGCGACGTTGACGATGAAGAAGTCGATCAGGGGCAGGGCCGCTCCCAGCAGCACGGTGAACAGGCCGAGGCCGCCCAGGTGCGGGGCGGCGGTCCCGGCGGCGGGGCCCGGGGGTGCGGGGGTGGGGCGTACGGAGGTCTGGGTCACCCTTGGACCCTCGCCCGGCCGCCGGACGGGTACCAGAGTGTCCTTATCCGGGTACCGGCACTACCTGGCAACAGGATGGGCGGTGCGGCAGGCTGGGGCCATGACCACTGTGGCTCCCGATAGCGACGTCCGCCGGCACGAACTGGCCGAATTCCTGCGCAGCCGCCGCGAGCGGATCGCCCCCGAGCAGGTCGGACTGGTGCGCGGACAGCGCCGGCGGACCCCGGGGCTGCGCCGTGAGGAGGTCGCCCACCTGTCGTCGGTGGGCGTGACCTGGTACACGTGGCTGGAGCAGGCGCGCGACATCCACGTGTCGGCGCAGGTACTGGACGCGGTCGCGCGGGCACTGCTGCTCGACGTGAGCGAGCGGTCCCACCTGTTCGCACTGGCCGGGAGCCTGGACCCGGCGCCGCCGGCGCAGTGCCCCAGCGTGACGCCGGCCGTGCGGGCCATGCTCGACCAGCTGGGCCCCATTCCGGCGTGCGTGCAGAACAGCCGGTACGACATCCTCGCGTACAACGCCACGTACGGGCGGCTGCTCGGGAACCTGGACGACAAGCGGCCGGAGGACCTCAACTGCATGTGGCTCGCCTTCACGGATCCGCAGTGGCGGGCGGCGGTGGTGGACCTGCCGGCCACGCACCGGGTCATGGCGGCGAAGTTCCGGGCGGCGATGGCCGAGCACCTCGGGGAGCCCGCGTGGCGGACGCTCCTGGACCGCTTGGTGGGCGTGTCGGCGGAGTTCCGGGAGGTGTGGGCCCGCCACGAGGTGGTGGGGCAGGGCACGAAGTCGAAGGACATCCGCAACGCGCACGTGGGCCTGCTGCGCCTGGAGCACACCAACCTGTGGCTCGGGCCGGGGGCCGGGCCGCGGCTGGTGTCGTACGTACCGCGTGACCAGGAGACCCGGGAACGGCTGGAGCAGTTGGAGCGGCTGGCGGAACCGTCCGCCGCCGGGGTGCCGGTCTCCGTCTGACGGGCGCGCGCACGGGCTCGGGCTCGGGCTCGGGGCACGCGTCTGCGACACGCCGCTTTCCGGGCCCGCCACCCGGGGGAAAACGCGCATCAGGCCCGGTTCGGGACCGACCGCGGCGTACCCGGGCTGGTTGGCTGTGCCGACGCAGTACTTCGTGACGGTCCAGTCGAGCGAGACCCCGTCGACCTGAGCGCCGGTGCAGCCGCGACGCCCGACGCTCCGACGCCCCGGCGCGAACAGTCGTACGAATCCTGGAGCGCCGCGTACACATGAGCAGCACCCCCGCCGCCGTTTCCCGCCAGGAGTTCGACGCCCTCTTCGAGGCGGTCCGCACCTGGGGCCGGTGGGACCCGGCCGACCGCGGCGCCTGGAACCGGGTGACGGCGGCCCACGTGCAGCGGGCCGCCGCCCTGATCCGGTCCGGCACGGTCGTCCCGATGGGGCGGCCCTGGGACACCCTGCCCGGACCGGACAACGCGAGGCCCGCGTTGCACTACATGTCCGACCTCGGCGACGTGGAGGCCCCGGAGCCCTCCGCCTTCAAGGACTTCCTCGCGGTGGACTATCACGGCAAGGGCGTGAGCCATCTCGACGCACTGTCACACATCGCCTACCGAGGGCAGCTCTACGACGGCTGCCCGGCGCGCGAGGCCATCGATGCCGGGGGTGCCCGCTTCGGCGCCGTGTCGGCGCTCGGCCCCCTGGTCACCAGGGGCGTGCTCCTCGATCTCCCCGCCGCGCTCGGGGTCGAATGGCTGGAGCCCGGGCATGCGGTGCACGCGCACGACGTCGTCGCCGCGGAGCGGGCCCTCGACGTGACGATCGGGGACGGCGACGCGGTGCTGCTGCGCTCCGGCCGCTTCCGGCGACGCCGGGAGATCGGCCCCTGGGACCCCGGCGCGGCGAGCGCGGGCTGGCATGTGGACGCCGTGCCGCTGCTGGCCGAACGGGCCATCGCCCTGCTCGGCGGCGACGGGGACAGCGACGTACGGCCCTCGCCCGTCGAGGGCCTGCACTCCCCCGTGCACGTGCTCGCCATCACGGCGATGGGGGTCCCACTGCTGGACAACCTCGACCTCGAAGCGCTCTCCGCCGCCTGCGCCGAGGCGGGCCGCTACGCGTTCATGCTCGTCGTGACGCCGCTGAACGTCCCCGGCGGGACCGGCTCGCCCGTCAACCCGGTCGCGGTCCTTTGATCGGCGGCCCGCCGGCCGCCGGCTCCCATGCTCATCTCGAAAATGGGAGGAATATACTCAAATCTGGCGATCGGGACCGTTCCGGTGAGGGAAGTGGTGCAGATGGGGGTGGTGGGAGACCGCATCGGCCCCGTGCGTTCCCGTGACCGATTCCTGCACGGCGAGTCGGTCGATTCGGTCGAGGGGAGCGTGAGAAGCCCGATCCTGAGCTCGTGGCAGCGGAGCCGACTGCTGGGGCTGTCGCCGGACCAGTCCGAGCTCCCCTTCACCCAGGACTTCGACGCGGACGGACGGATCGTCCGCGCCGCCGGGCCCGTGCTCGACCGGCTGCAATACATCTTCTCGGGCAGCCAGATGAACATCTGCCTCGCCGACGGACACGGCACGGTGCTCGAACGCCGCTTCGGAGAGAAGTCCATGGCCACGCGTCTCGCCGCGATCCAGACCCTCCCCGGGTTCGTGTTCGCCGAGCAGTACGCGGGGACGAACGGCATCGGCCTCACCCTCGCGGAACGGCGGCTCTGCCAGGTCTACGGCGCCGAGCACTTCGCCGAGCGGTCCCAGTCAAGTGCCTGTACCGCCATCCCCGTTCGCGACCAGCTCAGCGGACACATCGAGGGCGTCCTGTGCCTCGGCTACCCCTACGCCGACGCCGACCCGGCACTGATCCCCCTGGTACGCAGGGCGGCCGAAGCCATCGAACGACGGCTGATGGATCAGAGTTCGGCGCGCGAGCGCGGCCTGCTGCAGGCGTACCTCGACGCCGGGAGCCACACGCCGATCGGTGAGGGCGCGCGGAACGGGTACGTCCTCGGAATGGACGATCTGCTCCAGAGCGACCTGGACCAGAACGATCAGATGATCCTCAAGCAGAAGGCCACGGAGCTGATGTCCGCCGCCCAGCGGGCCGCCACCGAGGTCCCCCTCTCCCACGACCGGCGGATCACCCTCGTGAGCCGTCCCGTGACCAGCCTCTCCGGAGTGGAGGGCGTCGTCATCGAGGCGCTCCTCCCCGAGGACTCGGAGCGGCATGCCCCGGCCCCGACGAAGGTCCGCGCGGCCGGCGCACCGGGGGCCGGCGCACCGGGCCCCGGCGCGTCCACCGACGGCATGGTCAGGGGGCTGGTGCTGGTCGGCGAGCCCGAAGTGGGCAAGTACGCCGTCGCGGCACGACGGCGCCTGGAGCTGCTCGCCGAGGCCAGCAACCGCATCGGCACCACCCTGGACGTGAGCCGCACCGCCTGGGAACTCGCCGAGACGGCGGTTCCGCGCCTGGCCGACTTCGTCACCATCGATGTTCCCGAGGCCGTGCTGCGGGGCGAGGAGTCCGCCCACCCCACCACCGAAATGCACCGTACGGTCGTCCACGGCATCCGCGAGGACTGTCCCTTCTACCCGGTGGGCACCCACGTCAAGCTGAGCCCGACCACGCCCCACATGCGCAGTCTGGCCACCGGGCAGCCGGTACTGGAACCCGACCTGAAGGGCGCCTTCGGCTGGATCGCCCAGGACCCCGAGCACGCCGAACTGCTCCTCGCCCACAACGTCCACTCCCTCATCACCGTCCCCCTCCTCGCCCGCGGCGTCGTCCTGGGCATCGCCGGCTTCTACCGTTCACAGGACCCGGCCCCCTACGGTGACGACGACCGCTCCCTGGCCCAGGAACTCGCCGCCCGCGCCGCGCTGTGCATCGACAACGCCCGCCGCTACACCCGCGAACACACCCTCGCCCTGGCCCTGCAGCGCAGCCTGCTGCCGCGCGGGCTTCCCGAACAGGACGCCGTCGAGGTCGCCCACCGCTATCTGCCCGCCGAGTCCGGCGTGGGCGGCGACTGGTTCGACGTCATCCCCCTCTCGGGCACCCGCGTCGCCCTCCTCGTCGGCGATGTCGTCGGCCACGGACTGCACGCCGCCGCCACCATGGGCCGACTGCGCACCGCCGCCCGCACCTTCGCCGAACTGGAACTCTCCCCCGACGAGGTCCTCACCCACCTGGACAACCTCCTGGTGCGCCTCGACCGGGAGGAGGACGGGGACAACCCGGCCTTCGGCAGCACCGGCATCGTCGGCGCCACCTGCCTGTACGCCATCTACGACCCCACTTCGCAACGGTGCACCATGGCCCGCGCCGGCCACCCGCCGCCCGCGCTGGTCCGGCCCGACGGCACCGTGACCTTCCCCGACCTGCCCGCAGGACCGCCTCTCGGCCTGGGCGGGCTGCCCTTCGAATCGGCCGAGATCCACGTTCCCGAACACAGTCAGCTGGTGCTCTACACCGACGGGCTCGTCGAAGACCGCGACCGCGACATCGACGTGGCCCTCGACGAGCTGCGCCGCGTGCTCGCCCACCCGGGCCGCGCCCCCGAGGACACGTGCCAGGCGGTCCTCGACGCCGTGGCACCCGACCACCCCGCCGACGACATCGCGCTCCTGGTGGCCCGTACCAACGCCGTGTCCTCCGACCGGATCGCGACCTGGGAGCTGCCCTCCGACCCGGCCCTCGTCTCCGAGGTCCGGGCCGCCGCCGTTGCCCGGTTGAGCGGGTGGGGGCTGGACGAGTCCGCTTTCGCCACGGAGCTGCTGCTGAGCGAGCTGGTCACGAACGCGGTCCGCTACGGCACCGGGCCCATCCGGGTGCGTCTCATCCACGACCGCACCCTGATATGCGAGGTGTACGACGGCAGCAGCACCGCCCCGCGCATGCGCCATGCGGCCAGCACCGACGAGGGCGGGCGCGGCCTGTTCCTCGTCGCGCAGCTCGCCCAGACCTGGGGCACCCGTTACACCACCGACGGCAAGGTCATCTGGGCCGAGTGCGCCCTGGACGCGGCGTGACCTGTGACCGGCGCATTTCCGGCGCATTCCGGCGCATTCCGGCGGGGCAAATACCGGAGATATAGGGGCAGGTCGGCATAGAATCCCCCATGCAGTCGGGAAGAACTCGGAGGCCGACCCCCGGAGAAGTCTGTGCATGACGCTCCCGACACCTCAACGGGCCCGCCCTCCCGCTTGGGCGGGGATCCGCTCGTCCGCGTGCGCGGCCTCGGCAAACGGTTCGGCGGCACTCTCGCGTTGGCCTCGGTCGACCTCGACATCCACCGGGGCAGCATCCTCGCCCTGCTCGGCCCCAACGGCGCCGGGAAGTCCACCCTGATCAAGGTGCTCGCCGGCGTCCACCACGCCGACGAGGGCGAGGTGACGGTGGCCGGGCACCCGCTCGGCTCACACGGCGCCACCCGGAGCATGTCCTTCATCCACCAGGACCTCGGTCTCGTCGAGTGGATGACGGTCGCCGAGAACATCGCCCTGGGCACCGGCTACCCGCGCCGCTTCGGGCTGGTCTCCTGGCGGCAGACCCGGGAGCGCTGCGCGGACGCCCTGCGGATCGTCGCCGGGCACCTGGACGCCGACGCCCGGATCGCCGACCTCGCACCCGCCGAGCGCTCCCTGGTCGCGATCGCCCGCGCCCTGGCGACGCGCGCCGAGCTCATCGTCCTCGACGAGCCGACCGCCACCCTCCCCGCCGCGGACTGCGCGCGGCTGTTCGGCGTACTGCACGCCCTGCGGGACCGGGGGCACGGCATCCTCTACGTCAGCCACCGGCTCGACGAGGTGTACGAGGTCGCCGACACGTTCGCCGTCCTGCGGGACGGCCGCCTGGTCGAACGGGGTCCCCTCACCGGTTACAGCCCGGCCCGGCTGGTGCGCGCCATCGTGGGCCGCGAACCGGCCGTCCACGCGCCCGCCACCGTCCCCGCCGCCGGCCCTCCCCTCCTGAGTCTCGACGAGGTGCGGACCGCGTACTGCGGACCGGTGAGCCTGGACCTGCGGGCCGGCGAGATCCTGGGCATGGTGGGCCTGACCGGCGCCGGCCACATGGACCTGGGGCGCGCCCTCGCCGGAGCCCGGCCGGTCCTCGGCGGGAGGGTGCTGCTCGACGGCCGCCCGTACCACCCCCGTACGGTCTCCGCGGCCGTCGGCTCCGGCGTCGGCTTCGTGGCGGGCAACCGTCAGGAGGAGGGCTGCGCCGCCGAACTGACGGTGAGGGAGAACTTCCTGGCGAACCCGCGGGCGGCGGGTGTGCCCGCGTTGCGCTGGATCGGCCCGCGGCTCGAGCGCGCCGAGGCCACCGCCCTGATCGACCGGTTTTCGGTGCATCCCCGCGACAGCGAGGTCCCCATCGCCACCCTGTCCGGCGGCAACCAGCAGAAGGTCATGGTCGGCAGGTGGCTCCGCGGGAAGCTGCGCCTGCTCGTCCTCGAAGAGCCGACCGCCAGCGTGGACGTGGGCGCCAAGGCGACGATCTACCGGCTGCTCGACGACACGCTGGCCTCCGGCCTGGCCGTGCTGCTCATCTCCACGGACTTCGAAGAGGTCGCCACGGTGTGCCACCGCGCTCTGGTGTTCGTCCGCGGGACCGTGGGAGCCGAGCTGACCGGCGAAGCCCTCACGGTCACCGAACTCACCCGAACCGCCTCGGCCATGCCGCCCATCACCGGAACCGCGACGAGCCGATGACCAACCCTCCCCCGCCCCGGTCCCTGCCGGATCGACTGCACGGGCACCTCCTCGGCACCTACGGCCTGCTGGCGCTCGCCGCCCTGCTCTTCCTGGTCTTCTCCCTCTCGCTGCCGGGGACCTTCCCCACCCGGGACAACATCTCCTCCATCCTCTCCAACCAGTCGATCCCCGCCATCCTGGCGCTCGGCGCGACGATCCCCATCGCGACCGGCAAGTTCGACCTGTCCATCGGCTACGGGCTGGGCCTCGCGCACGTCATGGTGATGCAGCTCATCGTCAACGAGGGCTGGCCCTGGCCCCTCGCCTGCCTCGCGGTGCTCTGCGGAGGGGTGGTGGTCGGCGCTCTCAACGGCGTCATCGTCGAGTTCGGGCAGATCGACTCCTTCATCGCCACGCTCGGCACCGGCAGCATGATGTACGCCTGCACCGGCTGGATCACCGACGGCACCCGGATCGTGCCGGGGCCGCAGGGCCTGCCGGCCTCGTTCACCGACCTCTACGCCTCCACCTTCCTCGGCCTGCCGCTCCCCGCCTTCTACGTCCTCGCCGTCGCGGCCGTGCTCTGGGTGGTGCTGGAGCGGCTGCCGCTCGGCCGGTACCTGTACGTCATCGGCTCCAGCCCGCGCGCCGCCGGCATCATCGGCATCCCCACCCGCACCTACTCCGTCTACGCCTTCGCCGGATCGGGCCTGGTCGTCGGCTTCGCCGGTGTCCTGCTCGCCGCCCAGCAGCAGATCGGCAACCCCAGCGTCGGGCTGGACTACCTGCTGCCCGCCTTCGTCGGCGCCCTGCTCGGGTCGACCACGATCAGGCCCGGCCGTGCCAACGCGCTCGGCACCCTGGTGGCCGTCGCCGTCCTCGCCATCGGCCTCGCCGGGATCGGCCAGTTCGGCGCCCAGTTCTGGGCCACGCCGCTGTTCAACGGCGGCACCCTGCTCATCGCCGTCGGCCTGGCCGGCTACTCCGCCCGCCGCCGCCTGCGCGGCGGCACCTCCGCGTCCCGCCCGTCGCGCGCGGAGCCCCCGGCAGCGCCCGCGAAGGACCGCCCCCTGTAGACCACTTCGCACGCGCACCCGCGTCAGGAGCACCGTGTACTCGAACCGCAAGACCACCGTCACCGCCGCAGCCCTGCTCGCCGCAGCAGCCGCCCTGGTGGCCGGCTGCGAGAGCGGCCCGCCGACCGGCACCGGGCCGTCGAACGCCGGCTGCCCCGCCGTCCTCGCGAAGGCCGCAACGGCCGTTCGGCAGGCCGAGAGCACCGATGTGGCGTGGACCGGCCCCACCAGCGGCCCCCCGGCGGCTTCCGACAAGACCATCGTCTACGTCGCGCAGACCATGACCAACCCCGGCGTCGCGGGCGTGGCCAAGGGCGTCGAGGAGGCCGCGAAGGTGATCGGCTGGGACGTCCGGGTGATCGACGGAGAGGGTACCCCCGCCGGCATCCAGGCCGCGCTCAGCCAGGCGATCACCCTCAAGCCCTCGGGCATCGTCATCGGCGGCTTCGACCCCCGTCTGACCTCACAGCAGGTGGAGCGGGCGCGAGCGGCGCGGATCCCCCTCATCGGGTGGCACGCGGTGGATGCCCCCGGTCCGAGCGAGAACCCCGAGCTCTTCACCAACATCACCACCAGGGTGGAGGACGTGGCGAAGATCAGCGCGGATTGGATCATCGCCCGGTCCCAGGGTAGGGCCGGAGTCGTCCTCTTCACCGACGACTCGATCCCGTTCGCCAAGAACAAGGCCGAACTGATCAAGAAGGAACTCGCCGGCTGTTCCGGCGTACGGCTCCTGACGTACGAGAACATCCCGATCCCGGACGCGAGCAACCGCACCCCCCAGGCGGTCTCCTCCCTGGTGTCCCGCTTCCAGGACGAGTGGACGGACTCCGTCGCCATCAACGACCTCTACTTCGCCGACGCCGCCCCGGCCCTCCGCGCGGCCGGCAGGCCGGGCTCCGGACCACCCTTCAACATCGGCGCGGGCGACGGCGATCCCTCCGCCTTCCAGCGCATCAACAGCGGGCAGTTCCAGGCCGCCACCGTCCCCGAGCCGCTGTCCCAGCAGGGCTGGCAGATCATCGACGAATTCAACCGCGCGTTCGCCGGGCAGCCCGCCGGCGACTACGTCGCCCCGGTCCACATCGCCACGGCCGACAACAGCAGCGGCGCCACGTCCTGGGATCCGTCCGGCTACCGCGAGGCGTACCGGAAGATCTGGGGCAGGTGACGGCCTCGTACGCGGCGGGTTTCCGGTTCAGCCGCGGCGGCGGGCGGCCGGATCGCGCTCCGCCGCGTGTGCGGCGGCCGCGTCGGAGCCGGGCCGGTTCCCCGGGCCGGACTGTGCGAGGAGGCGCCGGAGCCAGCGGGTACGGGCGTCGCGTGCGTCCCGGCTGAGGGCCGCGTGCGGTGCCATGCCGTCGAAGCCGTGGTAGGCACCGGGCCATACGTGCAGTTCGGCCTGGCCGCCGGCCTGCCAGATGGCGTTCGCGTAGGCCACGTCCTCGTCCCGGAACATCTCGGCCGATCCGGCGTCGATGTAGGCCGGGGGGAGTCCGGAGAGGTCCGTGGCGCGGGAGGGGGCCGCGTAGGGCGGCAGGTCCGGGGCGCCGTAGCGGTCACCGAGCAGGGCCTTCCAGGCGGTCGCGTTGGAGGTGGCGTCCCACACGCCGAGCCCCGTCATCTGATGAGCGGAGAAGGTGCTGCCGCGGTCGTCGAGCATCGGGGACAGCAGCAGCTGCCCCAGTGCCCCGGGACCGCCGCGGTCACGGGCCAGCAGGGCGAGGGCCGCGGCGAGCCCGCCGCCGGCGCTCCTCCCTCCGATGATGATCCGGTCCGCGTCGATGCCCAGTTCGGCCGCGTGCCCGGCCGCCCAGAGGAGTCCGGCGTAGCAGTCCTCCAGCGGTTCCGGGTAGCGCGCCTGGGGCGCCAACCGGTACTCGACCGAGATGACGGCCAGTTCCAGCGGCAGGGCCCACTCGCGCAGGATCCGCGGCAGCACCGACCACGCGTTGCCCATGATCATCGCGCCTCCGTGCATGTAGTACAGGAGGGGCAGCGGCCCGACGAGCCCGGACGGCCGGGCGCTCACGAGCGTGACGTCCGGCCCGTCGGGCGGTCCCGGCACACGGAGCTCCGCCACCTCGAAACGGCCGCCGGCGCGGAGGTCCTCGGCCGTCGGCCTGGGCCGTGTCGTGGCATCCCGCTCTCGCCGGTCCTCAAGGTTCTCGGGGGTGATCGGCTCCCTCGGCTCCTTGCCCAAGGCCGCCAGCACGACGCCCAGTTCGGGGTCGAAGGGGGGCACTGCCTTCGGTGTCATACGGGGCATCCCATCACACCGCCGGCCGGCTCCGACGCCCGGCTTCCGGAGCGGCGCACCGCTCCGGGCGGGTTTGTATCGGGCGGGTATCAGGGAGCGCTTGGTTGTCCATCGGATCGGCCCGCAGCCCCATCTGTGCCATATCGTTCCTTTCAGGTCGCCGTCCGCGCGTGAGTGCCCACGGCGACCCGTACCCCACGCCCCTCCCCACAGGAGTCGTCTGCCCGTGTCCCCGTCCGCCCCGGCTCCGGCCCCTCCGCCACCTGTGCGCGTACTGCTGGTGGAGGACGACGATCTGATGCGCCGGTCCTTCACCGTGGCCCTCGAGCGCTACGGCTATCAGATGAAGGCCGCGGCCGACGGGCTGACGGGGCTGGAGCTCTTCCGCGAGGAGAGCTTCGACCTGCTCATCCTGGATGTGATGCTGCCGGGCCTGGACGGGATCGGCCTGTGCCGCAGGGTCCGGGAGACCAGCCTGGTGCCGGTCCTGATGATGTCCGCCCGCGGCGACGGGCTCGACGTCGTCGCAGGTCTGGAGGCCGGGGCGGACGACTACGTGGTCAAACCCGTGGACACGTACGTGCTCGTGGCCCGCATCCGTTCGCTGCTGCGGAGGGCGACCTACGCGCCCGTCCCGCAACCGGGGCCGGCCGCGGGCGACGGGCCGTCACCGTCCGGGGCTGAGCTGTTGGTCTTCGGGGACCTGACCATCGACACCGGCGGCCTGGAGGTGTCCGTATCGGGACGCCCGGTGGCGCTGACCCCGACCGAGCTGAAGCTGCTGTTGGAGTTCGCCGCGCACCCGGGCATCGTGCTGGAGCGGCACACCCTGCTGCGGGACGTGTGGGACTACGGCTGGGACGGTGACAGCCGGGTCGTGGACCTGTGCGTGCAGCGGCTGCGCGGCAAGCTGGGCCGGGACAGGATCGAGACGGTCCGCGGCTTCGGCTACAAGCTCAGGCGTTGAGGCCGGTGCGCTCGTTCCACCGGCCGCGGCCGGCCCGCGTGCCCCTGCGCTGGAGGATCGCCGCGCTGGCCGCGGCCACCGCCTGCCTGGTCGCGGCGGCGGTGGGCGTGCTGGTGCACGTATGGACCGCGCAGGACATCCGGAGCCGGGCCGAGGCACGGGCCTTCAACAGTTTGTACTCGGCGATGGACGTCTACCGGCGCACCGGAACCCTCGCGGACGGTGCCGAGCTCGATCCGGCCGGGCTGCCCGCCGCACTGCGGCACCCGGCCGACGGCGTCCGGCACACGGCCTACGACGCGCGCGTCGACGGGAACTCGGGCCCGACCGTCTGGGCCGCCCAGCGGGTCGACGGCCCGGACGGGCAGGTGCTGGCCGTTCAGATCAACATGAACCCGGAGCTGTACGGGCTGCGCCGGCTCGACGTGACCATGGTGGTGGCCTCGCTGATCGCACTCGCGGCGGCCACGCCCCTGGCGGTCTACGGAGCCGGGCTGCTCGGCCGCCGGCTGCGGCGGGTCTCCGAGACCGCGGTCCGGATCTCCGCCGGGGACCTGGACGCCCGCACCGGGCCGACCAAGGGCCGCGACGAGGTGGCCGACATCGCCGCCACAGTCGACCTCATGGCGGACAGCCTCAGCCGGCGGCTGCGCACCGAGCGGCAGTTCACGGCGGACGTGGCCCACGAGCTGCGTACGCCCGTGGGCGGTCTGCTGGCCGCCGCGGACCTGCTGCCGGCCGGTGAGACGGAGGACCTGCTCCGGGCCCGGGTGCGCGACCTGCGCGGCCTGGTCGAGGACCTGCTGGAGATCTCCCGGCTGGACGCCGGCGCCGAACAGCCGGTCCGCGCCCGTGTCCCGCTCGGGGCGGTCGTGTCCGAGGCCGTGACGCGTACCGGCTTCGACACCGAGGTCACCGTCGCCAACGCACCGGACGGCGAGGCCGCCCGGACCGTGGAGACCGACCCGCGCCGTCTCGAACGGATCGTCGGCAACCTCGTCGTCAACGCCCACCGGCACGGGGACACCCCGGTACAGGTCACCGTCGAGGGCCGCACGGTCGTCGTACGCGACCACGGCCCCGGCTTCCCCCCGGACCTGCTGCGCGACGGCCCGCGCCGCTTCCACACGGGCGGGACGGAGCGCGGCTCGGGCCACGGCCTCGGGCTGACCATCGCGCTGGGCCAGGCCGGGCTCCTCGGGGCCGAGCTGCGCCTGGACAACGCCCCGGACGGCGGCGCTGTCGCCACCCTGCGACTGCCGGCCTGACCTCTCGGCCGGCCGCCCGCCCGCCCGCTACAGAACTGCTACGCGGCGGAGCGGGGGCCGATACACGGCGGTCCAGGCTCCGATACCTTCCCCGGACACCCTTCGGAGTGCACCCTTCCGCACCCGAAGAGGAGTCCCCGTGACCGCCGTATCCCGTCATGAGCCCGACGCGCTCGCGCCGTACCCGACCCTCGGGACCGCGGCCGCCGTCACCGATCTGTCGAAGGTCTACGGCAGCGGCGACACCCGTGTCGTCGCCCTGGACCGTGTCAGCATCTCCTTCCGGGAGGGCGAGTTCACGGCGATCATGGGCCCCTCCGGCTGCGGCAAGTCCACCCTGATGCACTGCGCCGCCGGGCTCGACTCGTTCAGCTCCGGCTCCGCCCGCATCGGCACGACCGAACTGGGCACGCTGGGCGACCGACTGCTCACCCAGCTGCGCCGCGACCGGATCGGCTTCATCTTCCAGGCGTTCAACCTGCTGCCGACGCTGACCGCACTGGAGAACATCACGCTGCCGCTGACCATCGCCGGCCGCCGGCCCGACCGGCAGTGGCTGGACCGCGTGGTCTCGATGGTCGGCCTCTCCCAGCGGCTCGACCACCGGCCCGGCCAGCTGTCCGGCGGGCAGCAGCAGCGCGTCGCGGTGGCCCGGGCCCTGGTCTCCCGTCCCGCGATCATCTTCGGCGACGAACCCACCGGCAACCTCGACTCCCGAGCCGGGGCCGAGGTACTCGGCTTCCTGCGCGACTCGGTGCGCGCGCTGGGCCAGACCGTGGTCATGGTCACCCACGACCCCGTCGCCGCCGGCTACGCCGACCGCGTGGTCTTCCTGTCCGACGGCCGCCTGGTCGACGAGATGGCGCAGCCCACCCCGGACCGGGTGCTGGACCGGATGAAGGCGTTCGACACCCGCTCGCGCACGAGCTGACCAGCCCGCGCGCCGGCACCGAACCAGCCGCCCGCCGGCATCCGCCCGCCCGCGCCCCCCGCGCCCCCGCGTCCGCCCGCTCGCATCCGCCGAGCCCGCCTCCCAGGATCCGCACCCCATGTTCCGTACCGCCCTGCGCAACGTGTTCGCGCACAAGGCCCGCCTGCTGATGACCGCGTGCGCGGTCATGCTCGGCGTCACCTTCATCACCGGCAGCCTGGTCTTCGGCGACAGCCTGAACCGTGCCGCCACCGCCCAGGCCACCGACGGCTACGAGCGCATCGCCGTCAACGTCGCGCCCGACGGCCCTCCCGCCGGCGACGGCGGCGGACCGGCAGGCATCGACGCCGGCACCGTGGCCGCCCTGGCCAAGCTCCCCGGTGTCGCCGTCGCCGCGGGCCGGGTCGACGGCTTCGCCGCCGTCGCCGACCGCGGCGGCCGGCTGATCGGTCACGGCCCGTCCCACCAGGGCGCCAACTTCGCCCAGGGAGCCGACGGCAAGGACCCCGCCTACCGCTTCACCCGCGGGTCGGGCCCGACCCGCGACGACGCGATCGCCCTCGACGAGAAGACCGCCGCGCAGGGCGGCTACCGCGTCGGTGACACCGTCCGCGTCGGCACGAACACGGGCGCCGCCTCCTACACCCTCAGCGGAATCTTCCGCACCGACGGGATGCGGCTCCCCTCCGGGGGCAGCCTGACGCTGTTCACCAACGCCACCGCCCAGCGGCTGTTCGTCCAGCCCGGCCGCTACCAGCACGTCGAGCTCACGGCCGCCCCCGGCACCCACCCGCAGGAGCTCCTCAGCCGCGTCGAACCGGTGCTTCCCCCGGGCACCGGCGCGGTCACCGGGGCCCGGCTCGCCCAGATCAAGACGAACCTCGCCACCTCCGACGGCGACACCATGAGCCAGATCCTGCTGGGCTTCGCCGCCGTAGCCCTGTTCGTCGCCACCTTCCTCATCTCCAACACGTTCACCATGCTGGTCGCCCGACGCACCAGGGAGCTGGCGCTGATGCGGGCCGTCGGCGCCTCCCGCAAGCAGGTGCGCCGCATCCTGCTGACCGAGTCCCTCCTCGTCGGCGCGATCGCCTCCGCGGCCGGCCTCGCCGCCGGCACCGGGGTCGCGGCCCTGCTCCAGGCGCTCTTCGCCCCTGCCGACGCCCCCGCCGCCCCGCTGGTCCTCACCCCGGCCACCGTGATCACCGCGATGCTGGTCGGCACCGCCCTGCCGATGGTCGCCGCATGGCTGCCGATCCGCCGGGCCATGGCCATCCCGCCCGTCGCCGCTCTCAGCGCGGCCGAGCCCACGGCGCCCGCGCGCGCCGGCTCCCTGCGCAACGGCGTCAGCGCCGCGCTGGTGCTCACCGGCACCGCCGCCGTGGTGTACGGAGCCCTCACCACCGGGAAGGACGCCCGGACCGTCATCGGTCTCGGCGCGGCCCTGACCCTGACCGGGACGATCGGCTTCATCCCGCTGCTGTCGCGGCCTTTCGTCGCCGTTCTGCAGCCGCTGCTGACCCGTCTCCACCCGGTGCACGGCACCCTCGCCGCCCGCAACACCGTGCGCGACCCGCGCCGTACGGGCGCCACCGCCGCCGCGCTCGCCATCGCGCTCACCCTCGCCTCGGGCCTGTCCGTCCTCGGGGCCTCCGCCGCCCAGTACCTCGACCGCGCGACCACCCACGACTTCACCGCCGACTACCTGGTGAAGCCCGCCGAAGGCGGCATGCGGATGACGCCCGCCACCGCCCAAGCCCTCGGGAAGCTGCCCGGCGCCGCCTCCAGCCCGCTCAACCAGTCCACCGAATACCGCCTGGCCGGCACCTCCTCCGTACTGACCGGCGTCGACCCCGCCACCATCGGCCGGCTGCTCCGGTACGACGTGGTCGAGGGCTCCCTCGACTGCCTCGCCAAGGGCCAGATCGCCGTGGCCGACTTCAAGGCCAAGGCGGCCGGCTGGCAGGTCGGTCAGACCCTCCCCCTGGAACGTCAGGACGACGGGCGCGGCAGCGTCACCATCGGAGCCATCTACCAGGCGGACGAGCAGAGCAACCTGCTGCCCAGCATCACCGCGCCCGACTCCCTCGTCGCCCGCTACGACTCCGCCCCGAACACCGCCGCGGTCCTCGTCGCCACGGACGGCGGCCCCGGCCGCGCCGCGCTCGGCAGCGTCATTCACGCCCTCGGCGACAACCCCGCGCTCGCCGTCCTCGACGAGGCCGGCATCCGCGCCCAGGACAGCGGAGACATCGGCGACCAGCTGAACGTCTTCTACGCCCTGCTCAGCATGGCCCTGGCGATCGCCGCGCTGGGCATCGCCAACACCCTCGCGATGTCCGTCCTCGAACGCCGCAAGGAGATCGGCACGCTGCGCGCCCTCGGCCTGGACCGCGCCGGAGTGACCCGGATGATCCGGCTGGAGGCCCTGCTCCTGGGCGGACTCGGCGCGACCCTCGGCACGGTCATGGGCGTCTTCCTGGGCTGGGCCCTCGGGCGCACCCTCCAGGAGCACGTCGTGGGCTACACGCTGGTCCTGCCCTGGGGACGCCTCGCGCTCGGCGTGCTCATCGCCCTGGCCGGCGCACTGGTCGCCTCGCTCTGGCCCGCCCGCAGGGCCGCCCGCGTCGACATTCCCGCCGCGACGACGGCGCAATAGGGCGCAATAAATCGGGACGTGGGGCGGCGGTACCGGTGACTATGCTGATCATCCGTTCGGACAGAGTGGAGAAGCATGATCGACGTCGACCGGTATCTGGCCGTGCTCGGGGTGGCCCGGCCGGCGGCCCCGACGGCCGAGGCGCTGTGGGCACTGCACCGGGCGCAGGTGGAGCGGGTCGCCTACGAGAACCTCGACATCCATCTGGGGCGGCCGATGGGCATCGGCGCCGCGGAATCCGTGGCACGGATCCTGGGCGGGCGCGGCGGCTACTGCTTCCAGCTCAACGGGGCGTTCGCGGCGCTGCTGGAGGCGCTCGGCTACGACGTCACCCTGCACCGGGCCGGCGTGCAGGACGAGGTCGAGGACCCCGAGGGTCCGGGCGGCGACCATCTCGCGCTCACCGTGGGGCTCGACGGCGAGCGGTGGCTGGTCGACACCGGGCTGGCCGGCGGAATGTACGAGCCGCTGCCGCTGCGCGAAGGCAGCTACACCCAGGGGCCGTTCACCTATGCGATGGCCCCGTCGGTGGTGGTGCCCGGCGGCTGGCGGTTCGCCCATGACCCGCGCGGCGCCTTCACGGCGATGGTCTTCGCGCCGGACCCCGTCGAGCTGTCCTCCTTCGCCGCGGAGCACGAGCAGCTCTCGACCTCCCCCGAGTCCGGCTTCGTCCGGGTCTTCCAGGCCCAGCTCCGCGACGCCAAGGGCGTGGACATGCTGCGCGGCTGTGTGCTGCGCCGGATCGACGCCAGGGGCACCGACGAGCGGACCATCGAATCGGCCGAGGACTGGTACGACGTACTGGCCGGCGTGTTCCGGCTGGACCTGGCCGATGTCGACGCCCGCGCGCGGGCGGAGCTGTGGCACCGCGTCCACACCGCGCACCGGGATTGGGAGGCCGCGGAGCGGCAGCAGGGGGCGCCCTCGTAAGCCGGTGGCGGGCCGGTCCGGGCAGGCCCCGGCCCGCCGGTTCGAGGCCGTGGGCTGCCCGGGCGTTCTCGGAGCGCCTACCGCGGGTGTCGGGCGCCGAGCGTGCGGAAGAAGGCGCGCACATCGGTGACGAACGCCTCCGGCTGCTCCAGTGCGAGGAAGTTGCCGCCGCGCTCCAACTCGCTCCAGTGGGTGATGTTGTGGTCCCGCTCGGCGAAGCGGCGGATGGCGACGTCGGTGTGCAGGGCGACGGCCACGCCGGTCGGGACGGTGCCGCGGGGCTTCGGGGCCCAGGCGCTCGGGTCGTGTCCCGACTCGTAGTACAGGTTGGCCGAGGAGCCGGCCGTCCCGCTGAACCAGTAGACGCTGATGTTGGTCAGCAGGCGGTCGCGGCCCACGGCATCCTCGGGGAGCTCGGCGGCGGGGTCGGTCCACTCCTTGAACTTCTCGGCGATCCAGGCGAGTTGGCCGACCGGCGAGTCGTGCAGGCCGTAGGCGAGGGTCTGCGGGCGAGTGGACTGGATGGCGTTGAAGCCCATCTTGTCCTGCTGGAAGCTCTCCAGCCGGGCCAGCCGCTCCTGTTCGGACGCGGTCAGGCCCTCGAATTCGGCGGGGTCTCCGGAGGGGAAGGTGATCAGGCCGTTGACGTGGACGCCGACGACCCGGTCGGGGGCCTGGCGCCCCATCTCCGAAGCGATCCAGGCGCCGCCGCCCGTTCCCTGGACGCCGTAGGAGCCGTACCCGAGCCGACCCATCAGCTCGACGAACGCGCCCGCGATGCGGCCGGTGTTCCAGCCGGCCTCGCCGAGCGGACCGGAGAATCCGGTGCCGGGCGTGGAGGTCACGATGACGTGGAAGTCTTCCGCCAGCGGCCGGATGACCTCGACGAACTGCACGAACGAGCAGGGCCAGTCGTGCAGCAGGAGCAGCGGGACGGCGGCCGGGTTCTGCGAACGGACGTGGAGGAAGTGGATGTTCTGGTTGTCGATGGTGGTGGTGAACTGGGGGAACTCGTTGAGCTCCGCCTCCGCCTTGCGCCAGTCGAAGCCGTCGGCCCAGTACGCGGCCAGCGCCTTGAGGTAGTCGGTGGGCACACCCCGGCTCCAGCCGGTGCCGGGGATCTCGCTGCCCCAGCGGGTGCGCGCCAGGCGGTCGCGCAGGTCGTCGAGCTCGTCCTGCGGGACGTCGATGCGGAAGGGGTGGATCCGGGCGTCGGTGTTGCTGCTGCTCTCCATGGGTGAAACAGTAGGCTCGATATAGGCACGATGCGTTCCTAATCGCACAGCAGGCTGGTCCTCATGCTCGATACCTCCGCACGGTTGCTGCGCCTGCTCTCCCTGCTGCAGACCCCGAGGGCCTGGCCCGGTTCCGAACTGGCCGAACGCCTCGGGGTGAGCGGCCGTACCGTCCGCAACGACATCGACCGGCTGCGTGAGCTCGGCTATCCCGTGGACGCCACGCGCGGGTCCACCGGCGGCTACCGGCTGGGCGCCGGCGCCGCGATGCCCCCGCTGCTCCTCGACGACGAGGAGGCCGTCGCGGTGACGATCGCGCTGCGCACCGCCGCGCAGGGGGCCGTGCCGGGCACCGAGGAGACCTCGCTGCGGGCCCTGGCCAAGCTGGAGCAGGTGCTGCCCTCGCGGCTGCGCCGCCGTGTGCGGACCCTCATGGCGTACACGGTGGCCGTGCCGACGGACCGTCCGGTCCCGACGGTCTCCGCGGACGTGCTGACCACCTTGGTGTCCGCCTGCCGCGACCGGGAGCGGCTGCGCTTCGACTACCTGGACCACGCCGGATCGCCCACCCGACGGGTGGTGGAGCCGTATCGGGCGGTGAACTGGGGCAGGCGCTGGTACCTGGTGGCGTGGGACGTCGAGCGCGAGGACTGGCGGACCTTCCGGATCGACCGGATCCGGCCCCGCACCCCGACCGGACCGCGCTTCACCCCGCGCGAACTGCCCGGCGGCGACGCCGCGGAGTACGTCTCCCGCCGGGTGTCGAGCGCGGCCTGGCGCTACCACGCGCGGGTGACCGTCCATGCCCCGGCGTCGGCGGTGATCGAGCGGATCAACCCCGCGGTCGGCACGGTCGAGGCCGTTGACGCCGACACCTGCGTCCTGGTCACGGGCGCGGACACGGTGCAGACCCTCGCCGTCCACCTGGGCATGCTGGACTTCGACTTCGACGTCACCGAGCCGGAGGAACTGGTCGCCCACCTCCGCCTGCTCGCCGACCGCTACGCCCGCTCCACCGGAGCGATGTGAGACCGGATGTCGCGAGACACCGGCCGATGATCGGCCCGGGTCAGGCCGCGCAGAACTCGTTGCCTTCCGGGTCCTGCATGATCCACCAATGCCCGGCAGGTCCCTTGTCGACCTCGCGGACGACGGTTGCCCCCAGGGCTTCCAGTCGGACCACCAGCTTGCCGAGCTCTCCGGGCTCGCTGTGGACGTCGATGTGCAGGCGGTTCTTGCCCGCCTTGCCCTCGGGCACGTCCTGGAAGAGCAGCCGCCGGCCGCGGCCGACGCCGCTGGTCGGGTCGTACGGGTCGTCCGGGTGGCGGATCGCCGCGTAGCCGCGGAAGGTCTTGCGGCCGCGGTGCTCGACGACCGCCTCCTCGCCGATGTGACCGGCGGCCAGCAGCTGCTCGATGAGCGCGCCGGGGTCCTCCACCTCGTATTCCAGGGCCTCGGCCCAGAAGTCCGCGAGGGCCGGTGCGTTCGTGCTGTCGATGACCAGCTTCCAACTCAGTGCCATGCACCCATTGAACCCGGTCGCGGCAGGCCCTTGAAATACTCCGGCCATGAACACGAGTACGAGTACGGGTGCGGGTGCGGGTGCGGGTGCGGGTGCGGGTGCGGACGGCATACGGTCGGACCGGGCGGCGCCCGGGCACGAGTCGGACCGTCCCGTGGCATGGGCGCTGCGTTCCGCGGAGCCGGCCGATGTCGAGGCGATCGCGGAGCTGCGGGCGGCGGTGATGCGCCCGGACCTGGAGCGGTTGGGACGCTACGACGAGCATCGGGTCCGGCAGCGGCTGCGGGATGCCTTCTCCCCGCAGCACACGTCGGTCATCGTGGCGGACGGCGCTTTCGGGGGCTGCGTTGCCGTGCGCCCGGCCGAGGACGGGCGGTGGCTGGAGCACTTCTATCTCACTCCGGGCCTCCAGGGCCGGGGCCTCGGATCGGCCGTGCTGCGGACGCTGTTGCGGCGGACCGATGCCGACGGCGTCCTCGTCCGCCTGAACGTCCTGCAGGGCAGCGCCGCCCGGCGGCTGTACGAGCGCCACGGGTTCACCGTGGAGGCGCAGGATCCGGTCGACATCTACATGGTGCGACGGCCGGGTGCGGGCGCCCTCCGAACGCCGGCGCCTCCCGATCACATCGCGGCGACCTGATCGAGAGCGCCGGCACCGGCTCGCGGCGGGCCGCTCACCAGCCGCAGGTGTGGAACGTGCAGAAGCGAACCTCGACCACCCCCGGCACTTGCGCTATCTGCTCTTCGAGCGCCTCCCGGCTCTGCCCGGCCGCGAAACTCCTCGGCATCCCGACGTGGAGTTTGAACTCCCCGGCCATCTCCCCCACTTCGACCTCGGTGGCTCCGAAGCCGCGCAGCCGTTCCTTGGTCTGGTGGAACTCCTCGCCCTTGAGCCGGTTGGCGGAGTCCAGTTTCGCGCTGAAGAACGGGGGCGGTTCGTTGTCCGGGTCCTCGTGCGGGTTCGGCACGAAGGCGAGCCAGACGGCTGCCGCAACGGCGAGGGGTGTCACCACCGCCCACCGTGCGCCGGGTCGGTTGCCGGGGTCCACGAAGGCCGCGGCGAGCAGCAACAGGGCTGCCGGGAGGAACAGGAACATGCCGATGAGGGCGCCGATCAGCCCCCAGCCCAGCAGGCCCACGCCCACGACGAGACAGGTTCGGGCGAACGCCTTCGGCTGGCCCCGCAAGAGGAGCGGCACCGCGACCACACCCGCACAGAGCACGAAGTACGCGCCCAGAAACGTGGAGATCAGCAGCCCGAACACCGCCACCCCTCCGGCCACCACGGCCGCCGCCACGGCCCAACCCCGCTGCTGCGCCGACACACCCTGACGCTCCGCCACCACGATCCCCACCCCTTGAACGCGTTCAATTGAACACGTTCAACGTACAGTACGCACGGCTCTCCGGACAACGCCCCCGTCCGCCCTGCGACTAGCGCGCGGAGGTCGAGCCGGTGGTGGTGGCGAGGGCTTCGCGGAGGGTGGAATCCTTCGATGGACGGTCGCCCCAGCGGGCGCCGACATGGCCGTCGGGTCGGATGAGCAGTGCCCCCTGGGGAGGGAGGCCGCAGACGTCCGCGTGCTCGCGGGCCAGGGTCTCGACGCGCAACGGCCATGGAGCGGCGGCCTGTTGCTGCCACGGGACGGGGTCCGCGGTGAGCAGGGTGAACCATTCGCCGAAGGCGTCGAGCGTGGAGCGGTCGGGTGCGAGCCAGAGGTGCGGCATGCGGTGGCCCGGCTCCGCGGTGGGGACGTAGTCCGTGCCCACGTCGGACGGTTCGGGCGGGACGTGGCCGTCACCGAGGATGGCGTCAGAGCGGTAGGTGACTCCGAACACGAGCCCCAGTTGGGCGAAGTAGCGGTCGGACCAGGGCAGTTCGACCTGCTCCGGCGCCGCCGCTCCACCGGCCTGGAGTTGCTCGCGGCGCCGGCCGAGCACGTGGAGCGCGAGTTGGGTGTTGGCTACCGCCTGGCGGAGGGTCAGGTGGGCGACGGGCAGTCGTTCCGTCTCGTAGGTGTCCAGCACACCCGGTCCGGCCCACCCGTGGAGGACACCCGCCAGTTTCCAGCACAGGTTGTGCGCATCGGCGACGCCGGCGTTCATGCCCATGCCGCCGAAGACGGGGATGGCGTGCGCGGCGTCGCCGGCCAGCAGGATCCTGCCGTGGCGGAAGCGTTCGGCGACGAACGCGTTCATCACCCAGTGCTGGACCCGCACCACCTCGGCCCGTACCTCGGCGCCGGGGCCGAGGGCGCGCGAGACGAGGTCGGGCCAGTCGACCTGCGCCGTGTCCTCGGGTGTGGGGCCGAACCAGGCCCAGCCCCCTTCGGGGTAGAGCGGGGCGAAGGATCCGTGCGCGGTGAAGTAGACCCCGGCGGGTTGCTCGGCGCACCACCGGCTGAGGTCCGCGTCGAACACGACGGTACTGAAACCCGCCATCGCCCCGGGGCCGGTGGTGCCGATGCCCAGCCGTTGGCGGATGGTGGAGTTCGCGCCGTCGGCGGCGACCACGTAGCGGGCGCGCACGCGGGTCTCTTCACCGCTCCTGCGGTCGACCAGCACGGCCAGGACGCTCTCGGGCCCTTCGGTCAGGTCGATGAGCTCGACCCCGAACCGCACCGGTGCGTCGGCCGCGGCGAGCAGGGTGGGTTCCAGACGGTCCTGCGAGGTGACCACGCCGATCACCGGGCTTTCGGGGATCGGCGCGTTGACCCCCACCATCGCCGCCGTGGCGAAGTCGCTGTCGTACAGGGTGTCGCGGAAGCGGACGCGACCGAACTCCGGGGCGAAGGCGCCGGCGGCGATGTCGGCGGCGAGGCCGAGCTGGCGGTAGATCTCCATCGAGCGCGCGTTGACCAGCCGGGACCGGGGAAACGGCGACAGCTCGCGGCGCTTCTCGACCAGTAGGGTCCGCACGTCCCAGCGTTCCAGTAGCGCCCGCGCGGTGAGTCCGACCGGCCCACCACCGACGATCAATACGTCCACCTCGGTGTTCGCCACGGGCATGTCGGGCTCCTCCTGCTCACCTTCGGCCGCCGTTCATCCCACCCTGCCGCCGGGCGGATCCACGCGCATTCACCCGATGGTCGGCGCGCCCTCTCCACCATGCTGCTTGACCGGCAACATGGCGTTGACGGCCTCGACGGCGGCCCGCGGATCGTCGGCGTGGCAGCGGACCGTGTGGACCTCCGTACGTCTCCCCAACAGGCTCACCGCGGTGACCGGACCGGTCAGTTCGAGAGTGATCGCGGTCTGCGACGCGACGGCCAGCTCCAGCACGCCGTCCTCGGGCTGGTTGGCGTTCGGGAACCGGAGGTCGTAGCGGGCCGACGCGATCCGTTCCAGGGGTATCCACAGGTCGAGCCCAGCACCGCGCCGCACCCGCACCCCGCCCTGTCCCACGACGTGCGGGCGTGTGACGGCCGCGGCGTGCAGCCCCAGGGCCAGGAACACCGTGTAGAGGTCGAGGAGCAGCATGATCAGGTGCGCGACCGGATACGCGGCGAGCATGAAGGACACTCCGACCGTCTCGACCACGAACACGAAGACCAGCCCGTACGCCGTCGGCGCCTGAGCACGCGCGTACCCGACGGCGGTGTCCGCGGCTCCGACCCCGTCCGTGCGCCGAGCCGCCCACAGTCCGAGGCTCGTCATCCACCGCCCCTCGTGTGCCGCCAACCGCCGTGCCCGTGCCCCCCATACCCCGATCCCCATGCCCCCAGTGAATCAGAGGCTCAGTTGGGCATGCGGCGACCCAGCTCGCGGGCTCTCTCGCGCAGTCCCGACCCCCATGCTCCGCCGTCCGCCGGGGTGGACATGCCTGCGCCGGCAGAGACTTGCACGTCTTCGAGCGGGCCGTTCGGGGCGGCACCGAGCTCTGCCCAGTCCACCGTGATGCCCGCGCGCTCGGCGAGGACGAGCACCGTCGCGACGAAGCCCTCGGAGAGCGCCAGCATGATGGCGTGGCTCGTTCTTCGGTGCCGCGCCAGCAGGGCGTTCACGAAGGTCTCGAAGGTGGCCGGGTCGATCTGGCACTCGTCGTTCTCCATCGGGCCGATGCCCGAGGGGAGTTCCAGATCGGCCTCGAAGACCGCCACGTGCCGGCAGAACATGCGGGCAGCCCCGTTGGACGGGTTCCACAGGGTCTCGTCACCGATGTCGAAGTATTGGCTCATGTTCACGCCTCCCGGCTGTTCACGGCCGGCCAGCGTATCCAGTCGGTCATCATCGTCGTCCGAATTACGTCCTGGTCAGGCGGCGTTGGCCGGTCGGCCGGAGAGCCGGCCGGCCAACGCTCGCGGAGCTCAGGAGATGGTGATGAACCGGGCGGTGCTCGGTACGCCCTGGGCGTCGAGGGCGAACAGCATGTACGTGCCCGGCAGGACCACCCCGGTGTCCGCGGGTACGGACACCGTGTACGCGCCGGTTCCCGTGGCCGTGGACACGAGGGGAACCCGTCGCTGGTCGTTGTCGGTGGAGTGGGTGGCGGCCGCGGCCCGCATCAGGACGAACGACGCCACCGGGGCCTCGGTGGTCACCGTGAGCGATGCGCCGGGGGCCGCCGTGGAGGGCACCCCTCCGGTGATGGCAGGGCGCGGCTTCGGCGATCCGTCCGCGTTGAGCAGGTACGGCGGTGTGAAGACGGCCCCGTCGGCGTGGTTGGTCGCGCAGTCGCCGCACAGGCCGCCGCCGCCGGAGAAGATCCGCCCGTCCGGCAACAGGTTGGCCACGCTGTGGTAGTTGCGCGGGATGGCCATGGTGGCGAGCGGGGTGAAGGTGCCGGTCGACGGGTCCCACAGCTCCGGGGCCAGTACCGAGGTCGCGTCGCTGAAGGGCACCGGGTAGGCCTGTCCGCCGAAGACGGCCACCTTGCCGTCGGGCAGGACGACGCTGTTGCTGAAGGCGCGGGCGTGCTCCATGTCTCCCGTGCGGGCGGCCTGGACCTGGCTGCCCGAGATGCTCACGGTGTACGCGCGCTGGGTGGCGGGGGTCCTCTCGTAGGCGGGCGAGCCGCCCAGTGTGAGGAGTTTGCCGATGTCGTACGCGACGGCGTTGCCGGTCATGGCGTCCTGGCTGTCGGCCCGGGCGCCGGCGGGGGTGATGCTTCCGGTGCCGCTGGTCGATATCCAGTTCATCTGCTTGCTGGGGCCCAGTTGCAGGACCTTGCCGCCCGAAGTGGCGTGCAGCCACATGTGGTTGTCGGAGCGGTAGGGTCCGGCCGGGTCGGCCGTCATCGCCGGGACGGCGGAGACTCCCGGGAGCCCCCGCCAGGTGCGGGTGTCCGGCGACCAGACCTCACCGGCCTTGTCTCCCGCGGCCCCGCTCCAGGATCCGCCGAGGACGAAGGCCTCGCCGGTGGAGAGCAGGGTCATGGCCTGGTAGCCGCGGGCGATGTTCATGCTGGTGGTGGCGGACCACTCGCCGGTGGCCGGATCGTAGATGCTCGCCTTCTCCGCGTTGCTGCCGCCGGTGACCAGCACACGGCCGTCGGCCAGCATCGCTATGCCGGGACAGAACATGTCGTGGCCGGTGTTGTCGATGCGGCGCTGGGTGACCTTGCCGGTCTTCAGGTCCAGGATCGCGGTCTGGGTGTAGCCGTTGCTGCCGCCGAAGCGGTCGACCGCGTACGCGGACCAGGCGAGCAGCTTGTCGCCGGGCAGGGCGGCGGTGGCCACGGGCACGAGGGGGAAGCCGGTGATCCGGTCCCAGGTTCCGTGGACGGCGGGGCTGGCCGGTCCGCTCAGGCGTATCTCGCCGGCCGAGGTCCACGGGCCGCGGCCGCCCGCCTCGGTGGTCACGGTCAGCCGTATGGAGCGGACGGTCTCGGTACGGGTGAAGGTGGCGGTCTTGACGGTGTCGTCGTCCCGCCAGGTGCCCGCGGCGACCGGTGGGCCGAAGGTGGTGCCGTCGGTGCTGGTGGTGACGGTGTACGCGCCTGCCCGGCCGTTGGGCCCGTCCATGCGGGGGTGGTAGACGAGGGCGGAGACGGCCACCGTGCGGTGCATGTCGATGGTGATGGTGTGCGGCAGGGGCGCCGGGGTCCCGGACCATTTGCTGTGCCAGAGGGTGTTGGCGTTGCCGTCGAGCACGTTGGCCGCGCGGCCGTTCTCTCCCACGGTCTCCTCGTCGCCGGCCGTTGCCGTCCATCCGGTGCGCGCCAGGTCGACGGTGGCCGCCGGGGTGCCCGGGTCGCCCAGCAGGTCGATCTCGGCGGCGGAGGTCCAGGGCCCGCGCCCGCCGGCCTCGGTGAGCGCCGTCAGCCGTACGAACCGGGCGCCCTGCGGGGCGAACCCGAGCGTCTTGGCGCCGGCGTCGTCGGCGAGCGTGCCGGTGGCGACCGGGCTCGCCCAGTCCTGTCCGTCCGTACTGACACTGAGGCTGTACTCGCCGATGCGCCCGTTGGCCCCGTCGGCGCGGGGGCGGTAGACGAGCGCGGAGACGACTGCCGTGCGGTGCATGTCGATGGTGATCGTGTGCGGCAGGGGGGCGGGGGTGCCCGTCCACTTGCTGTGCCAGATGGTGGTGGCGTTGCCGTCGAGCACGTTGGCCGCGCGGCCGTTCTCGCCCACGGTCTCCTCGTCGCCTGCCGTGGCCGTCCATCCGGTCCGGTCGAGGACCGGAGCGGTCGGTTCCATGGCGTTCGCCGGAGCGATGCCGTGGTGCGGTGACTGCTGCGCCGTCTGCTGGTCGAAGGGCACGGGTGCCGGTCGGGGCTCCGGGGGGCGGGCGGCCGCTGCCGGGCCCGCGACCCCGAGCCACGGCACCAGACCGATCAGCAGCGAGCCGAGGCCGAAGGCTATGAGCAGGTAGGAGCGGCGTAATGCGCGGGGCAAGGCGAGGGAGCGTCGCCTGTACTGCAATCTGACCTCCTGGGGCGAATGGGCATACGCCCTGGAAGATAGGTCATTAGAGCATCAACTCGCCTAAAACTAAAGAGAGTTGGCGGGAAGATCATCGACTTCGAGCGGTGCGCGGAGCGGCGGACCGGCCCCCGTGCGCTCCGAGGCCGATCCGAGGCCGATCCGGCATTCGACTCGTGATCGCCGCCGACCGCGTACGCGGGCCCTCGTCGATCGTTTGACCGGGCAGCCCCGTAGAACAGCCGAACGGAGTCCGCCCCCGTGACCGCAGTCCGACTCGAACCCTCCCCGCACCCGGTCCCGCCGCTCGGCACGCGGGCGGCGCCCGCCGGTGAACCGGGGCACCGGAGCCACCGCGTGCCGCTGACCGCCACCGCGCTCGTGCTCCCCCTGTACGCCCTGTGGGCAGGGGCCCTCGCGACGGGCGGCGGGGACCTCGCGGCGCAGGAGGCCTGGGCCGGGTTCGTGGCACGCCACCCCGGGTCCGTCTACAACCTGTCCTGGTACGGCGGATTGCACACGGGTGGCTACAGCCTGATCTCCCCCTACCTGATGGCGGCCTTCGGGGTGGTCCCCGTCACCGCGGCGAGCGGACTCGCGTCCACCTGGCTGATGGGCCGGCTCTGGGCCCGCGCGGGGGTCCGCCGCCCCCACTGGCCCGCGTTGGCCTCAGCCCTGATGCTCTGGTGCCAGGTGGCCTCGGGGCGCTCGACGTTCATGCTGGGCGTCGCCTTCGGGCTCGCCGCCGTGCTGGCGTTCACGAGCGGGCGCCGTGCCGCGCTCACGGCCGCCTGCGCGGTGCTGACCGCGATGGCGAGCCCCGTCGCCGGGCTGTTCCTCGTGCTGGTCGGCGCGGCCTGTGCGCTGAGACGCCGGTGGGCGGGGGCGGCCGCGATGACGCTGCCTCCGATGGCCGTCCTGGGCGTGACCGCCTGGCTGTTCCCCTTTCAGGGCGAACAGCCCCTGCCCCTCCTGCGGATCTGGCCCCCGCTGCTCATGGGCGCGGCCGTGGCCCTGACCGCCCCGCGCTCCTGGCGGCTGGTGAGATCGGCTACGGCGGTGTACGCGGCCGGAGTCGTGCTCGCCGGTGCGATCCCCTCGCCGGTCGGGACCAATGCCGAGCGGCTGGCCAATCTGCTGGCGCCGCCCCTGCTGCTGGCCGCCGTGATGACGGTGCGGTCCTGGCGGCGGATCGCCGCGGCGGCCGCCCTCGCGCTCTCCCTGGTCTGGGTGGGCGGCAATACGGTGGCCCACGTCACCGACACGGCGGTCGTGCCCCGGTGGGCGGCGGAGAGCGGTGGTGTCGTACGCGCACTCGCACGGCTCGGGGCCGACCGGACCCGGGTCGAGGTGGTCATGGCCCGCAGCCATCGCGAGGCCGCGGTGCTGGCCCCGTACGTGAACCTGGCGCGCGGCTGGAACCGGCAGGCCGATGTCGAACGAGGGCCGCTGTTCTACGACGGGTACGGCGGGGCCGGCGTGCGAGCGGGAACGTTCACCCCGGCCGCCTACCGCGCCTGGCTCGACCACTGGGCCGTCGGATTCGTCGTGCTCCACGAGGGCCCGCTGGACGCCGCATCGGAGCGCGAATACGCGCTGGTGACGCGCGGGGTCCCGTACCTCGATGCGGTGTGGCGGGACGAGAACTGGCGGATCTACCGGGTCAAGGAGCCGGTGCCCTTGGTGGATCCGCCCGCGTCCGTGGTGCGCTCGGACAGCGCCGAGCTCGTCGTACGGATGCCCGTGCCCGGAACCGTGACGCTGAGGATCGCCCATTCGCCGTGGCTCCGCGCGGAGGGCGGCTGCCTGGCCGCCGCGGGCGACAGCGGGCTGACCCGGCTGACGGTGGGTCGGCCGGGAGACGTCACGGTCGGCTCCTCGTACGGGATCGGGGTCCGCCGATGCGCTGGTTGAGCCCGATGCCGCGGTCTGGGAGGGGCCCGTCCGGCAGGCCGGTGTCCGCCCGGCTCGCTCTCGTGTGCGTCCGCCACCACCGGCTCGTCCTGGTGATGTGGCTGGTGCTGCTGGGCGCGGGCCTGGGCGCGGTCGGCCCGGTGATGGACCGGCTGGACCGGCAGCCGTGGAGCGTGGCCGCGCACGAGTCGGTGCGGGGAAACCGCCTCATGGACGGCGGTCGTTCCTTCAGCGGGCAGATCGACGCGGTCGTGGCGGGCGCGCCGGTGGCCGATCCGGGGTTCCAGCGGGAGTTGGCCGCCGTACGGCGTGATGTGTCCGCGATCACCGGTGTGCTGTCGGTGACCGCCCCGACGGGCCGGGCCGGCCAGGCCGGCCAAGATCGGCCTGCTCCGGGCGTCTCGGCCGACGGGAAGGCCGCCCTGATCTCCGTCCGGCTGGAGCGCACCCTTCCTGACCGGGTCCGGGAGAGCGCCGAGCGCGCCGTCGAATCCCGACTGCGCCGGATCGCCGGCGCCGTCCCCGGCCTGGAGGTGACCCTGGGCGGCAGCGACCGGGCGCGCCGCGCGGTGGCGGCGCAGTCGCTGGCCGACACCCGGCGCAGCGAGATGATCACACTGCCCGTGACGCTGGCGGTGGTCTACCTGCTCTTCGGTGGCCTGGTGGCGGCCTCGGTACCGGTGGTGGCGGCCGTGTGCACGGTCGGAACGGGGATGCTCTGGCTGCTCGTCCTGTCCCACTGGTACGACCTCACCTCCCCGGCGCTCTCGACGACCACGATGGTGGGGCTCGGCCTGGCCATCGACTATTCGCTGGTCACGGTGGGCCGGTTCAGGGAGGAGCGGGCCGCGGGGCACGGCGTCCCGGAGTCGGTCGTGCGCACCATGGGCACCGCGGGGCGCGCGATCCTGTTCGCCGCGCTCATCGTCGCCGCCGCGCTCTGCGGGCTGGCGGCCTTCCCGAGCGACTTCTTCGCCGCGATCGGGCTGGCCGCGGCGGGAACCGTCGCCCTCTCGCTCGCCGCCGCGCTGACTCTGACCCCGGCGCTCCTGGCGGCCTTCCCGAGGAGGATCGGCGCGTGCGCCGCCCCCGACACCGACTTCGGCGCGTTCGCCCGGCTGGCCCGCTGGACCCGGCGCCGCGCCCTGCCGGTCGCGGTCGGCGTCGGGGTGCTGCTGCTCGCCTGCGCCACGCCCTTCCTCCGGGTCCACCTGGTCAGCCCCGTCGGGGAACGCCAGCTCCCGCCGGCCGCCGAGGCGCGCCGCTACGCCGACGCCGTGACCGAGCGGTTCCCCCAGCACCGCGCGGACGCGGTGGTCGTCGTGGCCCGCACCGAACCGGCTCGCCTCGCGGCGTGGGCGGGCCGGTTCGCGGGCCGGCCGGACGTCGAGACGGTGGGCCCGGCCGCGCCCGCGGGCCCCGGGGTGGCCGTACTGCGTATCGTGCCGAGGGCCGAGGCCGCGGGCGGTGCCGCCGACCGGCTGGTCCACGACATCCGGGCGGCACGGCCGGCCGGTTTCCCGATCTGGGTCACGGGACGCAACGCCCTGGACATCGACTTCCGGGCCGAGGTCGTCGACCACGCACCGCAGGCGGCGGCGCTGATCGCCCTGACCACCTTCGTGCTGTTGCTGATGATGACCGGCTCGGTGCTGCTGCCGCTCAAGGCGATCGCCATGAACACCCTCTCGCTGGGGGCGTCGTTCGGCGCCCTGGTCCTCGTGTTCCAGGACGGATGGGGCGCCGGATTGTTGGGGGTGCACACCCTGGGCGGGCTGGGGTACTGGCTGCCCGTGGTGGTGTTCGCCCTGGCGTTCGGCCTGTCGATGGACTACGAGGTGTTCCTGCTGTCCCGCATCCAGGAGTTCCACGACTCCGGCCTGGACAACGACCGTGCGGTCGAGGTCGGCGTACAGCGCTCCGCCCGGATCATCAGTTCCTCCGCCGCGTTGATGTGCGTGGTCTTCATCGGTTTCGCCACGGGCGAGTTGATGGTGATGAAGCAGCTGGCGACGGCCCTGGCCATCGCCGTCGCGGTGGACGCCACCCTGGTCCGCTGCCTGCTGGTCCCCGCCACGATGACGCTGCTGCGCAACGCCAACTGGTGGGCGCCGCACACCCTCCGGCGGGCCGTCGGCAAGCCCCCTCCCCTGCCCGCCGGGCACGAGGAGCGCCCCGCCGCGGCCGCCTCCGCATCGCGGGCCTGAGCGGGGGGGGCCGGTCACCACCAGTACGCGGGGTACCTGGGTGCCTTGCGGCGGACCCGGGAGGCGGCGTAGCCGGTCAGGACGAGCAGGACGGTGGAGCCGAACAGCAGGGGTACGAACCGGCCGGCCTCGGGAGTCTGCAGGACGACGACCACGGCGGTGGCGACGCCGGGCGAGTGCGGGGTACGGGCCGCCATGTTCACCGCGAGGGTGAGACCCGCCGCCGCGGCCGCCGCCCAGGCACTGCTGCCGGCGGCCGCGAGGACGGCGTAGCCCAGGGCACAGCCCACCAGGTGCCCGATGACGACGCTGCGCGGCTGGGCCAGCGGCAGGGCGGGGGCGCTGTGCACGAGGGCGGCGCTCGCCGCCAGCGGCGGTATCAGTACGGGCTCGTGCAGCATCGCGCCGATCGCGACGAGCCCCAGCAGGACCGCGGTCGCCGCGCTGACACTGTGGAGGACGGCCGCCGGGGTGGGCCGGGCAGGGGCCCGGCCGGTCACCCTGCGCGGCCCCTGCTCTCCGGGCGTGGGCTCGGGGACTGCCGGCGGGCCGGCGCCGTCGCCTGAGGCGCCCGGGGCCGGGGCAGGAGGGGGCGTGGTGCGCGCAAGGGCGTCGGTGATCATGGGTGCGGGGTGTTTCCAGGGCAGGCGGCAGGCGGTCCGGTCACGTGCGGGGGGGGCGGACCGCCATGACCCTATCCGCCACGCGTTCGAAGACCGGCCCGGGGGTGAGCGCCGGAGTGCGGGTTCCGCCGTCGCGGCCGCCGACCTCTGCGGGGAACAAGGCCCCCGCCCTCCCCGGCGGGGGTCTCGTGGGGGCGGGGCTCAGTAGGAGTTTCGGGACACCTTGAGGAGCTTGCACTCGATCTTGTCGCCGGACTTCGCGGCCTTCGCGATCTCGTAGCCGAGGGCGCCCGCGTTCTCGTCGGTGTACTTCTGGCCGGGCGCGAGGTTCGAAGCGGTCGACAGCAGGTCGGCCTTTTTCTCCCCGTTCACCAGGACCTCGCCCTCGACGAGGTAGCTGAAGCGGCGGTCACCGCTGTTGGTGTAGTCGATCTTGACCTCGAGTTCCTTGAGGTCGTAGTCGCCGGTCTTCACCGCGCAGGCGGTGACCTTCACGTCCTTGGTGATGTCCGGTTCGCCGACCTTGGAGGTGTCGCCGGCCTTGGCCGAGCCGGAGGGGGCGACCGCGGCGGAGTCGTGGTTCTTGTCCAGCTCCTTGCTGACGTCGTCGGCGGCCTTGCCGACCACGGCGGTACAGCCGGCGACCAGGATCAGGCCGAGGACCGTGGGGATGCCGCACCCCAGGGCGACCTTCTTGCCGGTGCTCATGCCCTGCTTGGGCGGGGGCGGGAACTGCTGGCCGTAGGGCTGCTGGGGGTAGCCGTAACCGGGCTGCTGGGGCGTGGACATGCGGGATCTCCTGGCGGCATCGAAAGCGAGCGGCGCTCAGCTTAAACAAAATGTCAATCTGTGCCACCAGGTGTACGAAGGGTGAGACGGCGGCCGTAAAGAACTGGCGAACTCGGGCCCCCGCGGACGAACATGGCACGCATGAGCGATCAACCCGCACGCTGGACCCAGGCCACCGTCTACCCCGACATGTGGGCGGATCCGGACGACGACCCCCGCCACAACCAGGGGGCCAGCCCGGACGGCGAACTCGAGACGCTGCAGGACTTCCTGACCGGCTACCGCATGACCCTACGGATGAAGTGCGAGGGCCTGGATCCGGAGCAGCTGGCCCGCCGGTCGGTCCCCCCGTCGACGATGTCGCTGCTCGGCCTGCTCCGGCACCTCGCCGAGGCAGAACGGGACTGGCGCAACTGGATCACCGACGGGGAACCGCTGCCGAAGCTGTACGGCAAGCGCGACGCGGACTTCGACGGAGCCGTCGCCGACCAGGCCGAGGTCGACGCCGCGTACGCCGCTCTGGAACGCGAGCAGGCCGCGACCGACGCCGCGCTGGCCGAGCACCCGGACCTGGGCGAGCGTCTGGGGAAGGACGGGATCGCGGTGCGGGAGCTGATGGTGCACAGGATCGAGGAGTACGCCCGTCACTGCGGGCACGCCGACCTGCTGCGCGAGTGCGTCGACGGCAGGGTGGGCCAATAGCCGGTGGGCCGATAACCGGTGGGCCAATAGCCGGTGGGTCGATAACCAGCTAGCCCACTCCCGTGCTGAATCCCTCCCAGTATTCGCGGGCCTGGTCGTAGACATCCGCCCGGGTCGGCCTGAGGCCGGCGAAGTGCAGGACCAGGAACTGCTGTTCCCGTTCGCTCAGCTTTCCCCATTCATCGCCGGCGGCGATGGCAAGGCCGGCCACGCACGCCCCGAACAGCCTGACCTCACTTCCCAGCCATTCCCTCTCCAGCCACTTCTGGTGTTCCTTCATCTCACGCCTGCCGGCCATGATCCACCCTTCGGTTCGGGACGGTACGGACTTGAATTGCTAGCGCTGGCACTGCGCGGCGAGGAGCAGCAGGACGAACAGGATCCCCAGCATCGGCAGACACCCGAGGCCGTTCGGGTCCTTCTTGTTGACCTCGAAGCTGCCGCCCGGGAGAACCCCGGGGTGCTGCTTCGCGTAGTGCTCGATCAGCTGCTGCTCGCTCTCCGACTCGCTGAGCCACGCCGTCTTGTGACTGCACTCGCCGCACCAGTGGCGGTATGCCATGTCGACTCCTCTCGGACGCCCGGACATCGGGTCCTGCCTCGTGCCGACTCGGGTCGGGCCGGCGACCGGGACACCACTGATGCTGGTGTTCGTGCTGCTCAGCGAACAGGCCATGGGACCGGCCACATATGGCCGGTCGTCACGGTAGGCTCGCGCGCAGGCCGTACGCGCAGGTGGAGAGGGCGCCGAAGTGGCGAATGAGCTCGGCAGGCTGTTACGTCGGCTGCGCCTTCAGGCGGGGCTGACACAGGAGCAGCTGGAGGCGCGGTCGGGGGTGAGTGTCCGCACCATCCGCAGGCTGGAGACCGGGAAGTTCACCGATCACCGGTTGAAGACGGTGAATCAGCTCGCGGATGCCCTGGGGGCCGGGCCGGAGGATCGTTTGCTCCTGGCGGCCACCCTCGCGAACGTGCCGGCCGAGCCCGTTCTCGAATCGCCTTCCGAGTCGACTTCCGATACACCGGGCTCCGATGCATCGGATTCCGAATCCCCTTCCGGGCCGGACTCCCTGCCGGATCCCGCGCCGGCTCGCATACCGGCCGCACTCGCCGATGCGGCCGCGGAGTTGGCGGGGGAAATCAGGCGCCGCTGGCAGCTCGAAGAGGAACAGCGGCGAGTCCACGATCCGTTTCCGCTGCCGGTGCGATGGCAGAAGGCACCCCAGGACCTGACGGACCATACGGCGAACATTCAGCGTCTGCCGGCCGGAGGAAAATCGGGCGGGTTGGAACTCGGCGGTGATCTGCGCACCGTGGCCGAGTTCTACCGGCGGATCCGGTCCGGTCGGCTGGTGGTCCTCGGACGTGCCGGCTCGGGCAAGTCGATCCTGACCATCAGATTCGTCCTGGACCTCCTGGCCGCCCCCGCCCCCGTCACTCACCGGGTTCCGGTCATCTTCAGCCTCGGATCCTGGGACCCGACGGCCATCACGTTGCGCGACTGGCTGATCGACCGGCTGCTGCGCGACCACCCCCATCTGATCCAGCGCGTCCCCAGCGGATCGACCCTGGCCGCCGCGCTGGTCGACGCCGACCTGATACTGCCGGTGCTGGACGGGTTCGACGAGATCGCGGAGGGCCTGCGGAGCGACGCGCTCGCGGCACTCAACGACACCTCGATGCCGCTCGTCCTGACCAGCCGCCGCGGGGAGTTCGCCGAGGCGGTCGAGGCGGCAGGGAGCCCGCTGGTGTGGGCGGCCAGCGTCGAACTCGTCGACCTGACCCCCGGCGACCTCACGGACTACCTTCCGCGTACCTCCCGGCCCGTCAGCGCCCCTGGAAGCACCCGGGGCCGGAACGGCAACGTGTGGGACCTCGTCCTGGAGGCGCTGCGCACCCAGGACACCCGGGCGAGCAGGAACCTCGCCGCCGTCCTGAGCACCCCGCTGATGGTCATCCTGGCGCGGACGCTCTACAGCGAAGCACCCGTCACGGATCCCGAGGAACTCCTGGACACCACCCGCTTCCCCACCGAGCACTCCCTCGAAGAACATCTGCTGGCGGGCTTCGTACCGACGGTCTACCGGCGCCGCGCAGCCGCGCGGACCGCCGCGGGCCATCCGCGCCGGCGGCCGGACCGCGACGCCGAGCTGGTCCGGCACTGGCTGGGCTACCTCGCGCACCACCTGGCCCGGCTCGACGAGGTCGACCAGCAGGACCTCGCCTGGTGGCGGATCGGCGACTCGCTACGGCGCTCGACGCGCGTCATCACCGCCGCCCTGACCTGCGCACTGTGCACCACCCTGGCCGTGTGGTTCGTCGGCGGGGTCATCCACCTGCTCGGCGGCCGCATCGCCATAGGACTCGGCAAGGTCGTCCTGGAGGGGGCCCTGATGGGGCCGATAGCGGGAGTGGCCTTCGGATCCGTGTACTGGCTCCTGACGAGGTTCGGTACAACGGCCTTCGAACCGACCCACGTACGACTGCGACTGCCGGGCGCCCGTACGGCGCGCACCCGCATCGGGCGGAGTCCGATGCGCACCTTCGCCGCCCGGTTCGGGACCCTGCTGCTGGGCGGATTCGTGGTGGGCGTCGGCTGTGCCTGCACCCTCACCTTGGAACGTGTGCTGTTCAACGGGATCCCGCTCACCAGCGGCTCGGTGATCGAGGGCACGCTCATCAACATGCTGGCCTTCGGACTGATCTTCGGCTCGGCGGCCGGAGTGGTCTTCGGGTTCATGGCCGTTCTTGAAGCGCCCCTGGACATCGCCTCCGCGGCCACTCCGATCGGCCTGCTGTCGTCCAACCGCGCGACGGTGGGCCGGCAGGTGCTCGTGCTCGTACCGGCGCTGACCCTCGCGATCGCGCTCGGCGGGGGTCTCCTCGTCGATCTGCTGCGGCACGTCCTCGGACCGCTGAACTGGTCGCTGCTGACGGACGGGGTGTTCTTCGGGGCCGTGACCGGGCTCGCCGGCGCGTTCTCGTACGCCTTCGCCTTCACCGCCTGGGGCCAGTGGGTGATCCTCTCCCGATTCTGGCTGCCGCTGACCGGCAGGCTGCCCTGGGACACGGTCGCCTTCCTGGACGACGCCTACCGGCGGGGCGTGCTGCGGCAGACCGGTGCGGTCTACCAGTTCCGCCACAGCCGGCTCCAGCACCACCTCGGCGACTCGTTCCGCAAGCGGCACACCGGCTATGCGCCCGCCACGTTCGCGGCGTCGACACCCATGCCCGGGGCCGAGTCCGGGTCCGCGCCCGGGTCCGGATCCGACCAACGGACGGTGTGACTCCAGAAGGCGGCCGTGCGAACGCCCTACCGGGCGGTCGGCGTGCTCATGAGGTAGTCGCAGCCGAGGTGGGACCCGGTGACCGCCGCGCCTTCGACCGAGCTGCGGTCGTACGTGACGGTGACGACCTTGCGCCCCCGGTCCCCCACCGCGACGTCGAACGTACTGCCGTGGCCCGGGACGGACCGCAAAACCGCCCCGGGAAGCGCCGACGCCAGGGTCTGTACGGAGCGCTCGTGGAGGGGGTCGTACGTGATCACGGTCGGGCCTGTGGGCGCCGGCGTTCCGGGCGGGGCGGCGGCTTCCTGGACGATGAAGCCGTTGCCGCGCAGTGCCGCCGCGACCTCGGCGTCGTCGACCCTGACCTGCAGCGAGGAGGGAGCATGCGCGACGGGCACCCCGCCGGGCGGCTGGATGCGGGGGTCGCCGGTGAAGGGACGGTCGGCGCGCAGGGCGGTCCACAGGGCCTGGGAGCGGTCCTTGTCCCACACGAGGGTGGATCCGACGCCCGGGACGCGGTGATCGAAGTCGGAGATGGGCACGGTCATGAACTCCGTCTGGTCGGCATTGAGCCGGCCGAGGGCCAGGCCGATCCGGACGAGGTCGCCGAGGCCGGTCCGCTCGTCCGTGGTGACGGACTGCAGCAGGGTACGTGCGGTGTGCGCCGCGGCGGTCGGACTGGCGAGCGCCTCCTCCGCGGTGAGGCGCGACAGCATCTCCACGACCGCCCGCTGCTGGCGCCGGACCCGGCCGAGGTCGCCGGAGAACGGTGCGATGTGGCGGGCGCGGACGTAGCGCAGGGCTACGCGGCCGTCGACGTGATGGGTTCCGGGCGCGAGGTCAAGACCCGAGTTCTCGTCGGTCAGGGGCTTGTCGGTGCAGACCTTCGCTCCGCCGAGGCGGTTGACGGTGCTCTCGAAGCCGCTGAAGTCGGTCTGCAGGTAGTGGTCGATGTGCAGACGGGTGGCCTGCTCGACGGTGCGCACGGTCAAGGGGCCGCCGCCGCGCGCGAAAGCACCGTTGATCTTGCCGAGTGGGCGGGGTTGTTCGTCTGTGGCGTACTCGGTGTAGGAGTCCCGGGGGATGGACACGACGCTCGCCCGTCGCCCGTTGGCGGACAGGTGCACCAGCATCATCACGTCCGTGCAGTTGCAGCCCTTGCCGCCGACGTGGAGGCGGTTGATCTCCTCCCTGGACAGGCCTGCGCGGCTGTCGATGCCCACGACGAGGATGTTGGTGCCGCGGGAGTGGGGCACGGCCCCCGCGGGCGCTTCCCTCCCGGCTGTCCCCGGGTGGGCCCACAACTGCGAGCCGGCGGTGAGCCCGGCGAGCAGGGCGGTGGCGACCAGGAGGCGACGCATGAAGGCTCCTGACACGGTGAGGGCGGCGAGGAGTGCAGACGATATGCCGCGCGCGCCCGCGGACGGCCCGGACACGCGGGTGAACGGCCCGTTCAGAGGAACGCCTTCACACCGCCCGGAGGAACGGACGGAGGGCGCCGAGCAGGGCGCCGATGCAGGTCTCGCGCAGCTCCGCGCGCGTGCACGTCTCCACGGTGAGCCAGTCCAGGCAGAGCACCCGGACGAACACCAGCCAGCTCTTCAGGACCGCCGCCACGGCGGCCCGGACGGAGTCGTCGGCGAGCGGGAGGACCTCCAGGAGCCGGGTCCGCAGGACGTCGAGCTCGCTGTCGATGATCGTCTGGACCACCGGGTCGCCCGCCAGGACACGGTTCGCCGCGAGCACGGTGTTGCGGTGGGCGACGAAGTAGTCGAGGTGCACGTCGAGTCCGTCGGCGAGCTGGCCGAGCACGTCACCGGGCCGGTCGAGCGGGACCTGCTCCAGCAGCCGGTCGGACGCCTGCCGGTAGACGGCCGCGAAGAGCTCCTGCTTGCCGGCGAAGTGCCGGTACAGCAGGGCGCGGGAGACTCCCGCCCGCTCGGCGACGTCTTCCATCAGCACCTCCTCGTAGGGGTGCTGGGCGAAGAGCCGCGCGCCGACGTCGAGGAGCTGGGCGCGGCGTTCGTCGGGGCTGAGGCGTCGGCGGGGAGGCACGCGACCGATCCTACTTGACACACGTCTACTAGTGGCCCCTACTAGTAGACACACGTCTACTTATCGGGGTGGGAGGTCGGAGCATGGCCAGGACTCTCAAGTGGCTCGCACGGACGATGGGCTTCGCCTGCGTGGCGATCGGGCTCGGACACGTGGTGCTCGGGAACGCGGCGATACCCGGCGCGGGTTCGGCCGGCGCGACGGTCGACAGCCTGGGCCGGTTCCTGGGCGCGACCTTCGCGGGCTACGGACTCGCCTGGATCTGGGCGGCCAGGCAGTCGCCGATCCCGGCGGGCGTGGTCCGGTGGCTGGCCGGCGTGTTCCTGCTCGGGGCGGTCGGGCGACTGCTGTCGCTCTCCGTGCACGGGTGGCCGCACGGCTTCCAGGTGGGGCTGACCGTCGTCGAACTCGTCATGCCACCGCTGTACTTCTGGCTCGCGGACGCCGATGAGAAGGCCCATCGGGCGGCCCGGACCGCGGCTCCGGACCCGGCCTGAGCGCTCCCGCCACAGGCACGGCGGCCGCCTGTAGGCTGGCCGGGTGATCACTCCGGAACCCTCACGCACCGCACTCGTGCTGATCGACTTCATGCCGAGGATCATCGGTCTGGAGCTGGGCCCGCGCCCCGGCGCCGAGGCCCTGGAGGCCGCCTGCGGGCTGGCCGAGCGGTTCCGGGCCGTCGGTGCGCCCGTGGTGGCCGTCCGGGTGGACCGGCCGAAGGTCGCGCAGCAGCCGGCCGGGAGCGAACTCCACGCCCGGGTGGCCGCCTTGGCCGACGAGGTCGTCACGAAGCACACGGTCGGGGCCTTCCACGAGACCGGCCTGCACGAGCTGCTCCGGGGCCTGGGCGTCTCCACGCTCGTCCTCGCCGGCATCGCCACCAACATGGGTGTGGAGTCCACCGCCCGCGCGGCCTCCGACCTCGACTACGAGCTGGTCTTCGCCGAGGACGCGATGACGGCCCTGACCGCGGCGGAGCACGAGGCCTCGGTGACCCTGAACCTCCCCCGCTTCGGCACGGTGCTCTCCTGCGCCGAGATCATGCCCTCGTAGCCACCCCCTGCCAACCCGGTGAATCCGCCGGCCGCCCGGAGTGGGGCCCCGGGCCGGGCCGGACCGGTCGGCATGCTGGGGGCATGCCGACCATGGACCCAGAGATCGCGGCCCTGCTGGCGGAGTTCGGGGTGGCCGGGCCGGAGCCCGCCGCGCCCCCGTCGGTGGCGGAGATGCGGGCGGGGAACCGCGCCCTGTCGCTGGCCGTCGCGCCCAGCCCGCCCCTCGACGTCGGCGCGGTCGCCGACCAGCGGCTGGTGGGGGTACCGGTGCGGGTGTACCGGCCGCGTACGGAGGGCCCGGCGCCGACCGTGCTCTTCTTCCACGGCGGCGGATTCGTCGTCGGGGACCTCGACACGCACGACGGGGTGTGCAGGCGGCTGTGCCGGGACCTCTCGGCCGTCGTCGTGAGCGTCGGCTACCGCCTCGCGCCCGAGTTCCCCTTCCCGGCCGCGTTCGACGACTGCGCGAGCGTGGCCACCCACGTCGGGGACCACCCCGGCGACTTCGGCGGCGGGGTACTGGGATTGGCGGGCGACAGCGCGGGCGGCAATCTTGCCGCCGGGGTGGCGCTGGCCTTCCGCGACGAAGGGCGGCCGCTGGCGGCCCAGTTGCTGGCCTACCCGGCCACCGACCTCAGCCCCGGCCGCGCGTACCCCTCGCTCGCGGAGAACGCCACCGGGAACCTGCTGACCACGGCCGAGGTGCAGCGCGACATCGCCCTGTACTTCGGCGAGGACTCCGGGCCGGCCGCCGGCCACCCACCCGCCTCTCCGCTGCTCGCCGCCGACCACGCGGGCCTGGCGCCGGCAGTCGTCGGCTGCGGCGACTGCGACCCGCTGCGCGACGAGGGGCTGGCGTACGCGGATGCCCTGGCCGCCGCCGGCGTCCGCGTGCACCGGCACCTCTATCCCGGACTGATCCACGGCTTCCTCAGCTTCGACAGCAGGTCGAAGGCGGCCGACGTCGCGGTGACCGAGATGATCGCCGAGTTCGGCGCCCTGCTCCGCGGCACTCCCTAGTGCTGTGGCCGGGAAACCTCCCCGGCCACAGCACTAGAACATTCCGTTCTGGTTCTCGGCGCTGTCCGGGACCGGCTGCATCACGTCCCAGTGCTCGACGATCTTCCCGTCTTCGAGCTTGAAGATGTCGACGATGGCCGTGCCGGCCTGCCCGGGTACGCGCACCCCGTGCACGTGCGCGATGACGAAGTCCCCCTCGGCAAAGACCCTTTGGACGTTGGCGCGCAACTCGGGGAAGGTCTCCTTGATGTAGGTGACGAACCCCTTGAAGCCTTCCAGACCGTCGGCGATCAACGGGTTGTGCTGCACGTAGCGCTCACCGATGAGACGCGAGGCGGCGTCGAAATCCTTGTCGTTCAGGCCGGCTTCATAGAAGGCCAGGACGGTCTGCTTGTTCATTTCAAGCTTCGGGTCGAGCGGAACACCCGACATGCTCACGTGGCTCTGGGACGGGGCGGTCATGATCCTGCCTCCATAAGTGAACGCGTGTAGTGCTACGACTGTAGCGCAACATGCGCTCCTTTACACTGGCCCACATGGACACGACCTCCTCGACACAGGGCCGCACGCGAGGCCGAAACCGGCGAGGCCAGGGCGAACGACTGCGCGAGGAGATCCTCACCGCCGCTCTCCGACTGCTCGACGAACTCGCGGACGACCAGGCCCTGTCCATGCGCGCTCTGGCGCGCGAGACCGGCGTCGCCGCCACCTCCGTCTACATCCATTTCGCCGACCGGGACGCTCTCGTCGTCGCGGCGATGGAGAGCTGTCACCGCGATCTCATGGAAGCCGTCGACCGAGCCGAGGCCGACGCCGGCGACCCCCTGGCCAAACTGCGCGCCCGCATCCGCGTCCTGGGCGCCTGGGCCCATCAGCACCCAGGTCTGTACAAAGTGCTCCACGAGAGCACCCTCAACCAGCGCGCGCACATGGAATTCAAGAAGGAGCTCGCCGACCGCACCACAGCCGCGGTCCAGCGATGCATGGACGCCGGGCTCGCGCCGGTCGACGACGCCGCGACCGTCTCACTGGACCTGCGAGCGGCCGTCCACGGCGCGGTATCGATGCGTCTCAACCAACCCGACGTCGCTTGGCCACCGCTGGAGGAGCAGGTCGAACGGTTCCTCACCAAGCTGCTCGGCACTTCGGTCACCGGCCGTCGAGCAGCTGCCAGGCGGTGAGGGCCAGCCTGGCCCGGATCAGGCCGGCGGGCTCGGTGAGTTCGATGCCGAGGGTCTTCCCGATCTGTTCCAGTCGGCGGGCGACGCTGCTGTGGTGCAGGTGGAGGAGGTCGGCGGCCCGGCGCAGGGAGCCGGTGGCGCAGTACGTGTCCAGGGTCTCCAGATCGTCCGGGTGGTCGGCGATGCGGGCGATCGCGGCCACGTCGGCGTTGTCGCGCACGGCGTCCTGCGGTACCTCGGCGAGCAGGGCCAGCGCCCCCAGGTCGTCGTAGGTGACGACCGGCCGGCGTGGCGTGGTGAAGCGGAGGGCGGTGCGCGCTTCGCGCCAGGACCGGTCGGGGCTGCCGGCGCCGCCGACGCCCGCCTGTACGCCTGCCGGAATGCGGGCCGGGTCCACGGTGGTGGCCAGGATGACGCCGACGTCGGCGAGGGGCGCCGCCTTCACCGGGCGGGCCGGGCAGAGCAGGCCGCCGATCCGGTCGAGCGGGAGCTGTGAGCGTACGGCGACGACGTGCACCGGCAGGTCGGCGGCGAATCCCAGGAGTCGCAACGCCCTTGCTCTGGCCGCCTCTTCGCTGTCGGAGCTGATCACCAGCTCGACGAGGGCCGGGTCGGCCATGGTGGTGCGGGCCGGGCCGTACCGCTCGACGACCGCGGCGGCGGCGAGGGCGAACCGTTCCAGGAGCACTTCGTCGAGCGGATTCGGCGGGCCGGCGCGTTCCAGCCACACCGTGCCGATCTCCTCCTCGTCGAGCGTGATCGGCTCCGTGGTGGACGCGGGTGCCGGCGGGGCGGACGCCGGCCTGCCGTCGGGCGAGACCCGGATCACCCGCCCCGTGCCGTGGAGCCGGATCCCGGCCACGCACTCGGCCAGGCCCGCCGAGGCCCGGGCGAGCGCCGGGAGATCCACGCGTCGGCGCATCAGCGTGTCGTAGAACGCGACGACGCGGATCGCGCCCTCGACGTAGGGATCCAGTCCCGACAGTCGTACGGCCAGTGCCTCCATGGCAGGAGGATAGGGCCCCGCGGCGGGGAGCAGGGGCGCCGATCGGCGCGCGATCGGCGCGGGAAGCGCGACGGTTGGCGGATGACCCCACGGGCGACCCGCGTGATGATGACAGGCCCTAGGGGCGTCCGGCGATGAGCTGGTCGCCGAGCGGGCTGCGCCGGTAGAGGACCTGGCGGCCCTGGCGGGCGCGGGTGACCAGACCGGCGGCGTACAGCACCCGCAGGTGCTGGGACACGGCACTGGGGGTGACCCGCAGCCGGCGGGCGAGTTCGATCGTGGCCAGCGGCTCCGCCAGCAGGCCGAGCAGCCGGGCCCGGGGGGCGCCGAGGAGCGGTACGAGGGCCGACGCGCCCTCCGGGTCGGAGGGGTCACGGGCGGGTTCGGGTCCCCAGAGCGTCGCCACGCCGCGGCTCGGGTAGAGCAGGTGGGGCGGTTCCTCCGGGCCGACCGGGGGTGCGGGCTTGTGGGCGAACACGGACGGCACCAGCAGCAGGCCCCGGCCGGACGCCTTCGCGTGGAAGCCGAGGATGGTCCGGTGGATGCGCAGCACACCCCGGGATCCCTCGTCCTCCCAGGTCAGTCGGGGGTGCATGTCGGCGAAGAGCAGCCGGGCGCCGCCCCGGGCCAGTTGACGTGCCCGGTAGGTCATGTCGGCCTCGGCGACCAGCCGGATCTGCGGCCAGACCGGCTGGACGGCGATCTCCCAGTACCGGTGCAGGAGTTCGCAGATGCTGTCGCGGAGCGCGATGACGGGCGCGTCCTGCGGCGCGGTCGCCGCGCGCAGGGGCGCGGGGAGCGGATCCGGGGCGTGCGCGGCCAGCAGATCGCGGCGGACCAGGTCCGGCGGGGACCGGCGGACGACGGCCAGCTCCTCCTCGAAGGCCGGCTCGAAGGACGCGGGCCTGGGGGTCAGGAAGTCCGGGAGGGTGAGCCGGTCCGCCACCAGGGACATCAACAGGCCGGTGTCCAGGCCGCCGAGCCGGGCCAGTACGGACCTGCGCCACGGAAGGTGCAGCGCGGACAGGCCCGGGTCGCGCAGCACGCGCAGGCTCAGCACGGTCTCGCCTATGGGCGAGACGGCGAAGCGCGTGTGCGCGAGGTCCTCCACACCGAGCTCGAAGCTGATCATTAAGCCGTACGCTACATCAATTGGCAGGGGGTGGGCGGTGCCGTGGACTTCCCTCCATGACTTCCCCCACTCGCACTCCGGCCGAGCCGGTGGCCGGATGAGCCGCCGACTGGTGCTGATCCTGTCCGTGACCTGCGCGGTCGCCGTGGGCAATCTCTACTTCCCGCAGGCCATCGGTCCGCTGATCGCCGCCGGGCTGGACGTCCCGGCCGACGCGGCCGCGCTGGTGGTGACCGCCACCCAGATCGGCTACACCGCCGGGATGGTCCTGCTGGTGCCGCTCGGCGACCGGATCCGGCACCGCTCGCTCCTGGTCGTCCTGCTCTCCCTGACCGCGCTGGCGCTGCTGGGCGCCGGCTGCGCCCCGTCGCTGCCGCCGTTGGTCGCCGCGAGCGCCCTGGTCGGGCTGACCACCGTGGCCGCGCAGATCATCGGCCCGATGGTGGCCGGCCTGGTGGCGCCCGAGCGCCGGGGCGAGGCGATCGGCACGCTGCTGAGCGGATCGACCGGGGGCATGCTGCTGGCCCGTACGTTCAGCGGGACCCTCGGCGAGTGGCTGGGCTGGCGGGCCCCGTATCTGGTGGCTTCGGTCGTGGCCCTCGTCCTGGCCGTCGTCACGGCGTACGCGGTCCCCGCCACGACCCCGGCCGCCGCCCGCGAGCCGTACGCCCGGTTCCTGACGGAACCGCTGCGCCTGCTGCGCTCCGAGCCGGAGCTGCGCCGCTCCTGCCTCTACCAGGCCGCCGCCTTCGGAGCGTTCTCCGCGGCCTGGACCAGCCTGGCCCTGCTCCTGACCGGCCCGGTCTACTGGCTGGGCGCCGAGGCCATCGGCCTGCTGGCCCTGGTCGGCGGGGTCACCCTGCTGTGCACCCCATTCGCCGGGCGGCTGGTGGACCGCCACGGGCCCGACCCGGTGAACCTCGTCTCCCTGCTCGGGATCCTCGCCTCGGCCGCGGTCCTCGCGGTGGGCGGCCTGGGCGGCGCGGCGGGCCTGGCCGCACTGACGGCGGGCACCCTGCTGCTCGACGTGGCCATGCAGTGCGGCATGGTCGCCAACCAGTCGCGGGTGTACGCCCTGCGCCCGGAGGCCCGCAGCCGGCTCAACACCGCCTACATGACCTGCGCGTACCTGGGCGGCACCGCGGGATCGTGGTGCGGCGTCCGCGCCCACTCCGCGTTCGGCTGGCCGGCGGTGTGCGCGCTGATCGCCCTGCTCGCGGCGGCCGCTCTGGTGCGCCACCTGTTCCCGCGCCGCCGCCCCGGAATCCGGCGGCGGAAGCAGGTCGCACCGAATCCGGCCACCGCGCCCGGGCTTTCTTAGCGGAACGTTAGATCTCGCTGCCGGGCCTTGTCCCGGTGTGACGGCCGACGCATGCTCTGGGAACTTCCCCAGCGTCGGGGGCGCTGGGGAAGGTCTCCGTCCCGCATCAGGGACTTCCGTCCGCCTGGAGCCGCCATGTCCTCGTCCGCCGTCATGCCCGGATCGCCGCCCGCGGACGAGCGCAAGAAGCGCCGTCTCGCCCTGATCGGCGGGTCGCTCGGGAATCTCGTCGAGTGGTACGACTGGTTCGTCTACGCCAGCTTCGCGATCTACTTCGCCGACTCCTTCTTCCCCGGCGACAACCCGACCACGCAGCTGATGAACACGGCGGGCATCTTCGCGGTCGGCTTCCTGATGCGCCCCGTCGGCGGGTGGATCCTCGGCCGGGCCGCCGACCGGCACGGCCGCAAGAGCGCGCTCACGCTCACCGTCACCATGATGTCGGTGGCCGCCCTGCTGATCGCCGTCGCCCCGACCTACGGACAAGCCGGCTACTTCGGCGCTCTGGTGCTGCTCCTCGCCCGGCTGCTCCAGGGGTTGAGCATCGGCGGCGAGTACGCGGCCAGCGCCACCTACCTCACCGAGGCGTCGGCCCGCAATCGGCGCGGCCTGGGCTCGTCGTTCCAGTACGTGTCGATGACCTGCGGCCAGCTGCTCGGTCTCGGCATCCTGATCACCTTGCAGCACACGCTCAGCACCGCCCAGTTGGAGAGCTGGGGCTGGCGGATCCCGTTCCTCCTCGGGGCACTGTTCGCGGTGGTCGTCTTCTGGCTGCGGCGGAGGCTCCAGGAGACCGACGCGTTCAAGGAGCAGTCGGCGGGCGAGGGCGCCCACGACGACAGCACGCGCGGCACGCTGAAGGCCCTGTGGGAGCACCGGCGGCAGGCCGGCCTGGTCATGGCCCTCACCCTCGGCGGCACCGTCGCCTACTACACGTACACCACCTACCTCACCAAGTACCTCGTCGGCAGCGCGGGCATGGCGAAGACGACCGCCACGCTGGTCAGCTTCACCGCCCTCACCCTCTTCGCCGTGCTCCAGCCCTTCGCCGGGATGCTGTCCGACCGGATCGGCCGGCGTCCCCTGCTGATCACCTTCGCCGTGGGCTGCACCGTCGGCACGTACCCGATCATGACCGCGCTCGGGTCGGCCTCCTCGTACTGGTCCGCGCTGGGTCTGTCCCTGCTGGCCCTGGTGATCGTCACCGGCTACACCTCGATCAACGCGGCGGTGAAGGCCGAGCTGTTCCCGACCCGGGTACGGGCCCTGGGCGTGGCGCTCCCCTACGCGATCGCCAACGCGCTCTTCGGGGGCACGGCGGAGTACGTGGCGCTGTGGTTCAAGAGCAGCGGCCACGAGAAGATGTTCTTCTGGTACGTCTCCGGGTGCGCGCTGGTCTCCCTCGTGACCTACGTCCTGATGCCGGACACCCGCAACGCCGCGCTCAGCCGCGCCGAGGCCGCCGAGGACAAGTCGGGGGACCAGGACCAGCCGGCTGCCACGGCCGCGCCGGCCGCCCGCTGATCCGCGCCGGTACCCTGTCACGCGGCACGGTTCAGGGTCAGGTCAGGTCAGGTCGGAGTCGCGAGGAGGCTGCCCATGCACGCCCTTCTCGTCGAGGACGACGACCGCATGGCCCAGGCGCTCGGCACCGCCCTGGCCCAGCGCGGGCACACCGTCCGCCGGGTCGCCCGGGCCCTGGACGCCCTGCGGTACGTCCGCGAGGCCGAGTTCGTCCTGCTCGATCTCGGCCTGCCCGACCTGGACGGGATCGAGCTGCTGCGGCGGCTGCGGACCGTCTGCGACGCACCGCTGATCGTGGTGACCGCGCGCTGCGAGGAGCGCGACATCGTGCCGGCGCTGCGGGCGGGCGCCGACGACTACGTCGTCAAGCCGTTCCGGATGGCCGAGTTGATGGCCCGTATCGACACCGTACGCCGCCGGACGGACAGCCCGTCCGGCCGTTCCGGCGCCGCCCTCCCGGACGGCGGGCACCGGCCGCCCGTCCGTGCCGGGGACGTCGAGGTGGACCTGGCGGGCCGGACGGTGACCGTGGCGGGCGGCGAAGTCCGGCTGACCCGCCGCGAGTTCGATGTGCTCGCCGTCCTGGCCGCCCGCCCCGACGAGGTGCATTCCCGCGAGGAGATCCTGGACCGGATCTGGGGCGACGCCTTCCTCGCCGCGTCCCGCTCGCTGGACGTCCATGTGGCGGGCATCCGCGCCAAGACCGGCCGCTCCGGCCTGGTGCGCACCGTCCGCGGGTTCGGATACCAGCTCGGCTGCCCCGCCCCGCGCGACGACCGGGACGGCGCGCCGTGAGGCGCAGGCTCCTGGCCGTGCTGATGGTGCTCATGGGGGCCGCGGCACTGCTGCTCTGCCTGCCGCTGGCCGACGCCTACGCGCGGGGGCGGACCGAGCACCTGCTCCTCCAGCGGCGCTCGGAGGCGGTGCGGTTCGCCGATCTCGCCGACCGCATGCGCACCGACGCCGACCGGTCGGAGCTGTCCGCCGAGATCGGCCGGTACGCCCAGCTGTACGGAGCCGGGGTGGTCGTCGTCGACACGGCGGGCGCGACGGTCGCACGGGCCGGAACGGGGCCCGACGCCCAGCCGGCCTCGAAGACCGCCTCCGAAGCCGCGGATTCGCTGCGCCGGGCCCTCACCGGACGCTCCACCGACCGGCTGCCCACCCTTCGGCCCTGGGGCCCCGCGACCGTCGTGCTCGCGGAGCCGGTGGGCCGGGACGAGCGCGTCAGCGGGGCGGTGCTGATGGCCGTGCCCACCGGGGCCGCCCGCCGGGACGTGACGGTCCGCTGGTCGCTCATCGCCGCCGGCGCGCTGGCCGCCTTCGCGGCGGCGGCCCTGGTCGCGGCGGGGATCTCGCGCTGGCTGATGCGTCCGCTCCTCGACCTGGACCGGGCGGTGGAGGGGCTGACCGCCGGCAGCCTCCAGGCGCGGGCCGTCTCCGGCGCCGGACCGCCGGAACTGCGCCATCTGCGGCAGCACTTCAACACCATGGCGGAGGCCGTGTCCGACTCCATCGGCCGCCAGCGCGATTTCGTCGCCGACGCCTCCCACCAGCTGCGCAATCCGCTCGCCACCCTGGTGCTCCAGCTGGAGAACGTGGAACCGTACGTCGCCCCCGGACCCGGCCGGGCCGAGCACACCCGCGCCCTGGACGAGGCGGAGCGCCTGGAGGAGCTGCTCGACGGCCTGCTGGCCCTGGCACGGGTGGAGTCCGGCGCGGCGGAGCCGGGGGACCAGGACGTGGCGCGGGCGGTACGGGAACGGGTGAGGGCCTGGACCCCGGTCTTCCGCGACGCCGGTCTGGAACTGGCACCGGCCAGGGACCCCGCGTCCACCGGCCCCGCGCAGGAGGAGCTGCGGGCACGCGCCCTGCCGGACGCGGCCGGCCGGATCCTCGACGCGCTCCTGGACAACGCCGTCAAGTTCGTGCCGCGCGGCGGCCGTGTCGAGGTGAGCGCCACGCGCGGCGCGGACGGGTGGGCCGTCGTACGGGTCGCCGACGACGGCCCGGGAGTACGGGAGGACCAATTGGGGCTGCTGCTACGGCGTTTCGCGCGCTCCCCCGAGCACCAGAACGTGCGCGGCAGCGGGCTGGGCCTGGCCATCGCCGACGAGATCGCCCGGATCAGCGGCGGCCGGCTCGATGTCGCCGGCAATGCTCCCCACGGCCTGGTCGTCGAGCTCCGGCTGCCGCTGTCGCCCCCGCCCGCGCCTTGACGCTCAGCCGTACACCGAGCGGTAGTAGGTGACCGCGCCCGGGTGGAGCGGCACCTTCCCGGTCGAGATGGCGAACCGGGGCTCCAGCCGTGCCCCCGCCGTCACCTCCCGCAGCAGGTCGCGCCAGCGGTCGAACACCACCTGGAGCAGGGTGCGCACGACTCCGGCAGGTACGTCGCCACGGGCCAGGAGGTAGTTGCCGACCCCGATGGTTCCCACCGGCTCCGTGAGCCCGTACACGCCGGCCGGGAGGGTGACCGCCGTGTAGACGGGGCCGTGCTGTTCCCGTAGCGCCCCGACATGGCCGTCCAGCGGCAGGAACCGCAGGGGCAGCTCGGCCGCCAGCCCGGAGAGCGCCGGTGTGGGCACGCCTCCGGACCAGAACAGGGCGTCGACGGTGCCCTCGCGCAGGGCCCGTACCGATGCGGCGAGCCCCAGTTGGCGCTCCCGCGCCGGTGCGGGCCCGGTGCTCAGGCCGGCCGCGCGCAGCACCCGGCCCGCCACCACCTGGACGCCGGACCCGGCCGCTCCGGCCGCGACCGGACGGCCGGCGAGATCGCCCATCGATCGCACCGGACCGGCCGCCGGGACGAGGAGATGGGTGTAGTTCACGTAGACCCGGGCCAGTGCCGTCACGGCGGCCGGCCGGGAGAACGACTCCCGGCCCAGCACCGCGTCCTCCGCGACGTCCGCCATGGCCACCGCCAGCTCGACGGAGCCGTCGTCCAGCTTCTGCAGGTTGTTCACGCTGGCCGCGGTGCTCACCGGAACGATCTCCAGCCGGGCGCCGGTCGCGGCGACGGCCTGGGCCAGGGCCTGCCCGAAGGCGTTGTACGGGCCGCCCTCCGGCCCCGTGGCGAGCCGGAGGCGGCGCACCGGGCCGGAGTCGGCCGAGCATCCGGCCAGTGCCGCGGCGGCCGCGCCGACGGCGCCGAGTCCGGTCCCCATCGCCCGGCGGCGGCTCAACCCTGCGCCGGCCACGGTCACTCGTAGCGGTGGAGCAGCGACTCGCGTTCCTGCTCCCGGATCTGCTCCAGCGTCAGGCCGGGCAGGTCGAGGTGGGCGAGGGTGACCTCGGCGGAGCTCGGGACGGCGTCCTCGGCGAGCCACTGCTCCGGCTTCCACGCGTTGCTGCGCAGGAAGGCCTTCGGGCAGTGCTGGTAGGCCTCCTCGACCTGCACGACGATGGCGCTGCGCGGCGGCTTGCCGACCGCTTGGAGCTGCTCCAGCAGGCGCGGGTCGCCCGAGACGCAGGCCTTGCCGTTCACCCGCAGGGTGGTCGCCCTGCCGGGGATGACGAAGATCAGACCGGCCCGGCCCGTCTCGACGATGTTGTGGGCGCTGTCCAGCCGCTTGTTGCCGGTGGCGTCGGGGATGGCGAGGGTGAACTCGTCCAGGACGGACACGAACCCGGCGGGACCGCCCCGGGGCGTCACGTCGCAGCTGCCGTCGGCACCGGCGCTGGCGATGAAGACCAGCGAGGAGCGCCCGATGACGGCGCGGGCGACGTCGTGGATCCGGTCCACGGCCTTGCGCCGGACCAGCTCGCTGGGGTCCTCGTAGAGTTCGCGCAGCCGGGCCGTGTTCTGGACGGCGGTGGACTGCAGAGCTTCGAATATGCGGCCGTTCGGCAGCGAGGTGGCTGTCACGTGCACGCAATCTATACGACGTCCGGAGCGGGTTCGAGGGTCAGGCGTCGTGGGGCGACAGGAGCCGCGGGTCGGTGATGCCGCCCGGGCAGTCGAGCCCGTCCGTGTCCCAGCCGGCGCGTGCGGCCCCGGCCCGGTACGCGCTCTCGTAGAAGCCGAGTACGGCGGCGCGCGGATCGCTCGCGGCGCGGGCCGCGGCGTAGGGCAGCACGGCCAGGTGGCTGCCGTGGTAGGCGATCCAGCGCGCCGGCTCCGGGGTGAGCGGCTCCTCGGCCAGCGCCGGGGGCTCGGGGGCGGTGTAGGAGTAGAACGCCGGCTCGCCGAAGGTGGCGTCGCCGAACCAGAACCCGAAGCTGATGAGTTCGCGGGAGTACGCCTCCCGGGTCACCGGGTCCACGTCGGCCGGCTGGTCGATGTGGCGCTCGGAGAACCGGGTGTGGGCGATGTCCAGGCTGTGCCAGAAGTGGTGCACGGGGCTGGCCTTCCCCGAGAATCCCGCCGCGAACTCCTCCAGTACCAGCGCCACCCGGCTCAGGACCTGCCAGTAGCGGTTGGCGTGCACGGGGTCGTAGACGGCGTGCTCGGTGTCCTCGGCGAACGGCCGGGCGGTATCGGGGAGGTCGTACGGGCGCGGAACGGGAAGGTCCACGCTGACGCCCAGGGCGGCCAGCGCGGCGAAGGTCTCACGGTGGAAGGAGGCCACGGACTGCCCCACCAGCGGGAAGGACACCGAGCGGCCGTCCAGCCTCGCGACGACCAGCCGGTGGTCGACGAAATCGAAGTCGATGGTGAAGACCGGATTGCCGTCCACCTGCCCCATCGGCCGGGTGGTGATCCCGCGCCCGGTCAGATGGAAGGTGACGTTCCACCAATGGTTGCGCCGGACGCTCGCCGCGAGGCGGATCTTGCCGACCAGCTGCGTGAAGCGGTGCAGGGTCTCCTTGGTGTCCCGCCACTCGGCCAGGGGGATCGGCGGGAACGGTTCCATCGCGTCGCCTTCCCGCTCTAGCCGGCGGTGAGGAACCGGCGGAGGTCGATGATCTCGTAGCCGGCCGTCAGGGCCGCGTCGATGATCCGGGGAAGGGCTTCGGCATCGGTGACGATGCCGTCCCCGTTGCCGCCCACGTGCATCTGGATGATCGCGCCGGGGCCGAAGGCGTCGACGGCCCGGCGGACGGCGACGTCCACCGTCACGCCGCCGTCCGGGCCGAGGTAGCCGTTGGTGTCGGCGCTGAACTCGATGACCGCGTAGCCGAGGTCGTTGACGTCGGCGATGGAATCGTCGCTCGCGGCGCTGTAGGGGAAGCGGAAGAACGGCAGGGGCTCGGCGCCGGAGGCCGTACGGATCGCGGCGTCGGCGCGGCGTACCTCTTCGGCCCGTTCCTCGGTGTCGAGGTCGTCGAAGTAGGGGTGGCTGTAGGAGTGGTTGCCGAGGCCGTGCGCGGCCGCGATGGTACGCAGGGCCGCGGGGTGGGCCTCGGCGAACTGTCCCGTCGGGAAGAAGGTGGCGGGCAGCTTCCGCCGCCGCAGCTCGGCGAGGACGGTGTCGATACCGCTCTCGTCCCACGCGGCGTTGAAGGTCAGCGCGATGACGTTCCGGGAGGTCGGCAGCCGGCGGATCTCGGTGCCGAGGAGCGACGCGGGCGGGCGCGGACCGTCCTTCGGCCCCGACGCGGCCGGCGGCCGGTCGGCGCGCCGCGGGGCCGCCGCGGCGCCGCCGCAGGGGGTGAGCCCCAGGGCCAGCAGCCCCGCCATCGCCGTGCGACGTCCGACATCCACCACCGTCACTCCCTCCGCCGCGGCTCCGCGGTCGCGGGCCCGCCACGACTATGCGGGTGCGGTCCTGGCAGCACACGGAGCCCGCGCCGTGCAGTTGGGTGACAGCCGGGAGAGGGCGTCGGACCGGCTTGCGCGGCTCAGCGGTCCGCGAGCACTTCCCGGATCACGTGCCGGGCGTTGCGCGCCATCGACGGGTTCGTCTTCCGGTAGTACGGCAGCGCGATCAGCGCCTGTGAGAGGGTCCGGGCGCGGCCGCGGGTCCAGGTCGCGTCGTCCACGTCGAGCGCCTCGCGGAAGACCTTCCGTGCATCGGCGGGCAGCAGGTTCCACGCCGGGAACAGGTCGCAGGCCGGATCGCCCACGCCCGTGCAGCCGAAGTCGATGACCGAGGTCAGCCTGCCTGCGTGCACCAGCAGGTTGCCCGGCATCAGATCGGCGTGCAGCCACACCGGCGGCCCGTCCCAGGCCGGGGCGCGCAGTGCGTCCTCCCATACGGCGCTCGCGGCATCGCAGTCGACGCCCTCCTCGGGGATCTCGCGCAGTGCCCCGATCGCCGCCCGGGTCGCGGCGTCGAGCGTGGCGAGCGGCCCGCCCCGGTGGGCCCGCGGCGCCCCCGGCAGGGTGATGCCCCGCATCGCCGCCACGAAGCGGGCCAGGTCCTGGGCCAGCGGCACAGGCTCGCTCAACGCTCCCGCTTCGGGGTTGTCCCCCGCCAGCCACCGGTACACCGACCAGGGCCACGGATACCCCTCGGCGGGCTCGCCGGCCCCGAGGACGTCGGGGATGGCCGTGGGCAGCCGGGTCGCGAGGCGGGGCAGCCAGTCCTGCTCCAGCAGCACGTCCGGTGCCCCGCCCGCCACCAACGGCAGCCGTACGACCATGCCGTCGCCCAGCCGGTACATGCCGTTGACCGTGCCTCCGGACGGGAACCGCTCCACCGCCAGCCCCGCCCACTGCGGGAACTGACCGGCGACCAGCCGCCGTACGAGGTCGTCGTCCACGGGGTGCTCGTCCGGGTGCATCTGTGCTGTGCTCACGGGCCGCCATCCGACCGGCGGACACCGACCGGCGTCAACCCGTTTTCCGGACGGCCCTCCCCTGCGGGCCTACGCCGCGGGAGGGCGGGTGGTGCCGGGGAGGCAGGTCACCGCCGGGTTGTACGTCTCGAACAGACCCCGGGGGTTCTTCTTCCAGAGCCACAGGTGCAGGGCGTAGTGGATCGGCTGGCCGCGGAAGTTGCCCGGCCGCGGGCCCTTGAAGGGGACGCCGAACAGGGAGGGCCGGTCGTCGTCCGTCTCCAGCTTCTGGTCGCGGTCGTAGACCAGCCACTGGACCCCGACGAGGCGTTTGCCGCCCTGTCCGTCGTCCTCGTAGTACAGGGCGGCGGGCTTGGCGGGGTCGAGGGAGTTGTCGTAGGCGTGGTTGAAGTGCGGGTAGCCGAGCGAGCCCGATCCCGTCGCCCGGTCGGTGACGCAGTACTTGTCCGGTACGTAGCCGTCCCGCACGGCGTTGTCGTGCTGCTGGTACCTGGCGGTGGCCCGGTAGGTGAGGGCCCGGTCGGCGGCGGCCCTGCCGGGGTCGCCGTGGGCGGCGGCGGGGAGGGCGGGGGCCAGGGCGAGCGAGGCGGCTGTCGTGAGGACCAGGGCGAGAGTGCGGACCATGCGCTGACTCCTTGCGGCGGGTGCTGCGGCACCAGCAGCCTGTCCCCCGCCCCGCGGGGCCCGCCACACGGCCGGACCGGACGGCGGACGCGGGCTCACTCGATCGAGCCAGGGGTGGTTTCGCGTTCGGCCCTGCCAGGGAACCGGTGTGTCCGCAGACCGCGAGTGTCCGAGTGCCACGGAGGGTGCGGAACATGACGCAGGAAAAGCCGGCACCGAGCGGCGGCCCAGCGCTGCACGAGATCGTTGCGGCGGTGGCCGCCGGCGCGCCGGAATACCGGGCGTGCCCGCACCCCGTCTACGCCGCACTGCGCGAGCAGGCCCCGGTGTGCCCGCTGACGCCCCGGCACGGGGTCGACACCTATCTCATCACCCGCTACGACGACGCCCGGGACGCGCTGTCGGACCCCCGCTTCAGCAAGAACATGCGCGGGGCCCTGGAGACGTACCACGCCGTGTACGGCAGCTTCTTCGACGCGCTCGACGACAACGTGCTGTTCTCGGACCCGCCCCGGCACACGCGGCTGCGCCGCACCCTGCGCAGCGCCTTCACGCCCCGCCGGGTGGAGGCGATGCGGCCGCGCGTCACCGAGATCGCCGAGGGCCTGCTGCGGGAATGCGCGAAGGCCAACTCGGTCGACCTGATGTCGTCGTTCGCCTTCCCGCTGCCCATCGCGGTCCTGTGCGAACTCATGGACATCCCGGAGGAGGACCGGCCCGAGATCCTGGGGCAGTTCTCGGTGGTGACGCGCGCCAGGTTCGACCCACGGATGCGGGCGGAGCTCCAGGCGGCCCAGGAGTGGCTCCAGGGCCGGCTGGCGCGGCTCATCTCGTACACGCGCGAGCACCCGTCGGACTGCTTCCTCAGCGACCTGATCCAGGGTGAGGAGGGTCTGGACGACGCGGATCTGGTCTCGTCCCTGTGGGTGCTGTTCTTCGCCGGGCACAAGACCACCGCCTACCAGATCGGCAATTCCGTCCTCGATCTGCTCCTGCACCCCGATCAGCTGGAGATGATCCGGCGGGACCCCCTGCTGATTCCTCGGGCCGTAGAGGAACTCGTACGGTTCGAGGGATCGGTGGAGACGTCGACCTTCCGGTACGCGGCCGAGGACGCCGACATCCGCGGGACGGTGATCCCCCGGGGCTCGCTCGTGCAGATCGCCATTTCCTCGGCGAACCGGGACCCGGAGAAGTTCGACTCCCCCGACGTCCTGGACGTGACGCGCGAGGGCCTCCACGGGATGCACCTGGGCTTCGGACACGGGACGCACTACTGCCTGGGGGCGCCGCTCGCGCGCCTCGAACTCGAGATCGCGCTCTCCTGTCTCCTGCGGGAATTCCCGAAGATGGAGCTCGCGGACGCGGAGGAGAGCAAGGGCGCGTGGCTGAAGGGGCCGGTGGCGGCGTTCCGGGGTCTCGAGCAGCTCCGGCTCGTCCTGGACCCCTCGCGTCCGGACGACGATCTCTCGCCCATGGCCTCCGTGGCAACCGGAAAGTAAACCAGACCCGACGGACGGTGGATTTGGCATGCCGGACCCTTCGCATATCTCCAGACTGAGCCTCCTGGGAACACCGGAGGACGAGCCGCAGATCTCCTTGGCGCGGGAGGACTCCGCTCCGGAACCCGCCGAACGGCACGCGGCCCAGTCGAAGATCGACATGCACCATCACTTCTGCGCCCCGGAATGGCGCGAGTGGGCCGAACGGCACGAGCTGATCACGCCGCAGCAACTGCCGCCGTGGGCACGGCTCGACGTCGAGGCCTCGGTCGGCTTCATGGACCGGGCCGGTATCTCGACGGCCGTCCTCAAGCCGATGCTGCCGGCGCGCTACCGTTCGTCGGCTCAGCTGCGCGAAGCCGTCAACATCACCCTGCAGTCGATGATCGAGGTGGCGGCCTCTCATCCGGGACGGTTCGCGTTCTACGTGCCGCTGTTCCTGGACGACCTCGACGCGTCCTCCTGGGCCGTGCGGCGCGGGCTCGGGCAGCTCGGTGCCGTCGGTGTGAACGTGACGGCCAACTACGGGGGCGTGTACCTCGGCGACCCGTCCTACGACCGCGTGTTCCACGAGCTGAACGAGCTGTCCGCCGTCGTCGACACCCATCCGCACAACCTCCCGGGCGGTCCGCCCGGCGCGGCGACGGTTCCCGGGATTCCGAACTTCATGTGCGACTTCCTGCTGGACACCACGCGGGCCGCCGTGAACATGATCAGCAAGAGGACGCTGGACCGCTTCCCGGACATCTCGGTGATCCTGCCGCACGCGGGCGGTTTCCTGCCGTACATCGCCACGCGCATGGAGGCCCTGGGGCGGTTCTGCGACCCGCCGATCGACCCGGCCGCCGTCCGCGACCACCTGCACCGCTTCTACTACGACACGGCCGGCCCCATGGCGGCCGCGGCGACCCTCCTCACCCATGTTCCGGCCGACCACGTCCTGTTCGGCACCGACTGGCCGGCCGCCCCCGCCGATACGGTCACGGACCTGGCGCTGCCCGCCCTCGACGCCGACCCGGCCTTCACGGCGGAGCAGCTCCAGGGGGTCTACCACGACAACGCCCTGCGCCTGATCCCGCAGTTGGCGACCGTCTGACCCGCGGTCCGGCCGGCAGCACGGCTGCCGGCCGGACCGACCGACCGGGTCACCTCATCGGCCCGCCGAGGTCCGTCCGGCTACGGCCGTGGCGAGCCGGGCGAGGGCTGCGGCCTCCGGTGTGCCCTCGTCGGCACTGAACACGTGGACCACCAGGCCCGTCTCGCCGGGCGAGGCGGGGACGTGCAGGGTCTCGAAGTCCAGGGTGAGCAGCCCGGCCTCCGGGTGCCGCAGCCGTTTGCGGCCCGCCGCGCACATCACGACCTCGCCGGAGTCCCAGATCCGCCGGAACTCGGCACTGCGCGCGGAGAGTTCGCCGATGAGCCCGGACAGTTCCGCGTCGTCGGGGTAGCGCCCCGCGGACACCCGCAGCTGGCCCACCGCCTCCGCCGCCCTGTCCTGCCAGTCGGGGTGGACGAGACGGGACGCGGGGTCGAGGAAGAGGAACCCGGCGTTGTTCCTGTCGCGGCCGCCCGACTCGGCCAGGCCGCCGAGCAGTTCGGCGCCCAGGGGGTTCCACGCCACCACGTCCAGGCGGTGGTTCGTCGCGAAGACCGGGAAGTGGGTCAGGGAGTCCAGGAGCCGTTGCAGCAGCGGGCTGACCCTGGCTCTGGGCGCGGGACCGCGACGGTCTCCGGCGGCCAGGGTGGCGAGGTGCCCGCGCTCCGCCGCGTCGAGGCCGAGTGCCCGGGCGAGCGCGTCGAGCACCTCGGGGGACGGCTGGGTGGCCCGGCCCTGTTCGAGGCGCTGGTAGTAGTCCACGCTGATTCCGGCGAGCTGGGCCAGCTCCTCGCGGCGCAGCCCGCGTACCCGCCGACGGCTGCCGCCGGTGAGCCCGACGTTCTCGGGCGTGACCCGCCCCCGGCGGGCGCGCAGGAAGCCGCCGAGCGCCCGCCGGGTGTCCCCGGTCCCGCCGGTCCCCTCGCTTCTGCCGGCGTCGGTCCGGTCCGCGTCCGCCCTGTTGTCTTCGATACGTTCCATCTGGTCCACGCCGTCCATGTGATCCAGTATGGGTGGCCCTCGCGGTACCAGGACCACCGTTCCACGGTTGAACAGGGTGCTGGCTGACCGGGCGCGCCCGGGAGAGCGTGGGGCCATGAACGAAACCACGCCGCGGCAGCCCAAGAAGATCCTCGTCGTCAGCGCCCACCCCGACCCCCGTTCGCTCAACACCGCTCTGACCGGCTTCGCGGTCGAGCACCTGCGTGCGGCAGGTCACGAGGTGCGCGTCTCCGACCTCTACGCGATGAAGTGGAAGGCGACGGTGGACGCCGACGACTTCCCCGACCACCCCGGGGACGAGCGGCTGAACGTGATGGCCGCCTCCGAGCGGGCCACGCTGGCGGAGCGCCTGTCGCCCGACGTCGCGGCGGAGCAGGAGAAGCTGCGCTGGTCGGACGCGGTGATCCTGCAGTTCCCGATGTGGTGGTTCTCGACCCCGGCCATCCTGAAGGGCTGGATCGACCGGGTGTTCACCAGCGGGTTCGGCTACGGCCCGGCCGTGCCCCCGCCCTACGGCGAGGGCTCCGCCCTGGCGGGGCGGCGTGCGCTGGTGTCGGTCACCGTGGGGGCCCGGGGGTCGGCGTTCTCCGACCGGGGCATCCACGGGGCGCTGGCGGACGTCCTCCATCCGCTCCAGCACGGCCTGTTCTGGTTCACCGGGATGGAGGCGCTCGAACCGTTCGCGGTGAGCGAGGCGAACGACCTGCCCGAGGAGCGGTACGCGGTGGCCGTGCGGGAGTACGGGCGACGGCTCGACGGGCTGTTCACGGACGAGCCGGTCCCCTTCCGGTCGCTCGTCGGCGGCGACTACGGCCGCGACATGCGGCTGCTGCCGGACGTGGAGGCACCGGGCGTGAGCGGCCTGGAGATGCACGTCCGCCCGCGCGGCTGAGGCACACCCCCGTCCGCCCCGCCCTGGTGGGGCGGGGCGGACGGGGGCGCTGTCGGCTACCGCTGCAGGAGCGCGGCCGCGATCGACTGCGGTACCGCCGCGAGGGGCGCCGGCCGGGTGGTGAAGGTGCCGCGGCCCTGGGTGCGGCCGCGCAACCGGGACGCGTAGCCGAAGAGTTCGGCCAGCGGCACGGCGGCCGTGATCACCGCGGTTCCGGACTCGGTCGTGGAGCCGGAGACCCGGCCGCGGCGGGCCGCGAGGTCGCCCAGGACTCCCCCGACGCCGTCCTCCGGAACGGTCACCGTGACCTCCACCACCGGTTCCAGCAGCTCCACCGTGCTCGCACGCAGCGCCTCGCGCAGCGCGAACCGGCCCGCCGCGCGGAACGCCATCTCCGAGGAGTCCTTGGAGTGGGTCGCCCCGTCGGTGAGCGTGACGCGCAGCCCGGTCACCGGGAAGCCGGCCAGGGGTCCCTCGGCGAGGGCGTCCCGGCAGCCGGCCTCCACGGCGCGCGCGTACTCCTGCGGCACGCGCCCGCCGACGACCGCCGAGCGGAACTCGAATCCCACCTCCTCCAGTGGCTCGACATCGAGCACGACGTGCGCGAACTGGCCCGCGCCGCCGTCCTGTTTGACGTGCCGGTAGACCAGGCCGGTCACCCCACGTACGACGGTCTCCCGGTAGGAGACCTGCGGCCGGCCGACGACGACCTCCACCCCGTGGCCCCGGCGGATCTTCTCCACCGCGACCTCCAGATGGAGTTCGCCCATCCCGGACAGCACGGTCTGGCCGGTTTCCGCGTCGGAGCGCACCGCCAGGGAGGGATCCTCCTCGGCGAGCCGCGCCAGCGCGGTCGAGAGGCGGCCCGTGTCGATGCTGCGGCGGGCCTCGACCGCCACCGATACGACCGGTTCGGCCACGGACGGCGGTTCGAGGACCAGCGGGGCACCGGGCGCGCACAGGGTCGTGCCCGCCCGGGCGGCCTTGAGACCGATCACGGCGACGATGTCACCGGCGACCGCCTCCTCCCGTTCCTCGTGCCGGTCGGCCTGGACCCGCAGGATCCGGCCGACCCGCTCGGTGCGGCCCGTACCGGCGTCGAGTACGGACGCGCCCTTGCGCAGGGTGCCCGCGTACACGCGCAGGTAGGTGAGCCGCCCCGTCGGCGTCGCCGTCACCTTGAAGGCCAGACCGGTGAACGGTCCTGCCGGGTCGGGGGCGCGCTCCTGCTCCCCGCCGTCCACGGTCCCCCGTACGGGAGGCATGTCGGCGGGCGAGGGCAGGTACGCCAGGACGGCGTCCAGCAGCGGCTCGATACCGCGGTTGCGGTACGCGGAGCCGCACAGCACCACCACGCCGTGCCCGGCGAGGGTCAGCTCCCGCAGGGCCCGGGCCAGGGTCGGCCCGGTCAGTGCGGACGCCGCGCAGAACTCCTCCAGTGCGTCGGGGTGGAGTTCGGCCACCGTCTCCTCCAGGAGCCGGCGCCGGCGGTCCGCTTCCTCGCGCAGCGGCTCGGGGACCGGCCCCTCCTCGTACGTGTCGGAGCCGGGGTGCCAGATCAGCGCGCGCATCCGCAGCAGGTCGACGACGCCGGTGAAGCCGTCCTCCCGCCCGATGGGCAGCTGGACCACCAGCGGGACGGCGCCCAGGCGCTGCCGGATGGACGCGACGGCCGTGTCGAGGTCGGCGCCCGCCCGGTCGAGCTTGTTGACGAACGCGATCCGCGGGACTCCGTGCCGGTCGGCCTGCCTCCACACCGATTCGCTCTGCGGCTCGACGCCGGCGACGGCGTCGAACACCGCGACCGCCCCGTCCAGCACCCGCAGGGACCGCTCGACCTCGTCGGAGAAGTCCACGTGGCCGGGGGTGTCGATGAGGTTGACCCGGTGTCCGCCCCAGGTGCAGCTGACGGCCGCGGCGAAGATGGTGATGCCGCGGTCGCGTTCCTGGGCGTCGTAGTCGGTGACGGTCGTTCCCTCGTGGACCTCGCCGCGTTTGTGGATGGCACCGGTGGCGAAGAGGATGCGTTCGGTGATGGTGGTCTTGCCGGCGTCGACGTGGGCGAGGATGCCCAGGTTGCGGACGGCGGTGAGGGAAGGGGTGGCGAGCGGTCGCTCGTTGGTGCGCATGGCCCGAGGCCTTTCGAATGCCGAGTGAAGAGGGCAGCGCGATTCCCGGACGGCGGGCCCGCCCGTGTCACCGGTCCGGCGGCGCGCGGCCCGGCCCGGGGGAAGGCCCGGGCGGGCGGCGGCGTACACGGAGCGGGAGGGACGGAACGGAACCTAGAAGTGCGTCAGGGGCATACGGTGACGGCCGCGCAGCCGGCACCGCTCGCCGCGAGACACCGGGATCACGTCGTACCGGGACGGGGGAACGAAGGCGATGGTGCGGTCGGTGCACATGGCCTGGCTCCCCTTCTCTTCGTCAACTCCGCATGGGACGCGGTGCCCTGTCGGCAGCGCGTGTGGCGAGTCTAGGGAGCGGAGCCGGTCCGGGGCACGGGATTATTTTCGGCGGGCAGTTCGAACGGGCCGGATCGTTCGGGCCGGCGGCCCGATCCCGTAGTCTCGGCGAATGGCGAAGTACTTCGATGTTCATCCTGAGAATCCCCAGCCCCGCACCATCGGCAACGTGACGGACAGCATCCGCTCCGGCGGGCTGATCGCGTACCCGACGGACTCCTGCTTCGCCCTGGGGTGCCAGGTGGGCAACCGCGAGGGCATCAGCCGGATCCGGTCGATCCGCGAGCTCGACGACCGTCACCACTTCACCCTCGTGTGCCAGAACTTCGCGCAGCTGGGTCAGTTCGCGATCGTCGACAACGACGTGTTCCGCGCGATCAAGGCGGCGACTCCGGGCCCCTACACCTTCATCCTCAAGGCCACCTCGGAGGTGCCGCGCCAGCTGCAGCACCCGAAGAAGAAGACGGTCGGCGTCCGGATCCCCGACCACGTGGTCACCCAGGCCCTGCTGGCCGAGCTCGGTGAGCCGCTGCTCTCCAGCACCCTGCTGCTGCCGGACGAGGAAGAGCCGATGACGCAGGGCTGGGAAATCAAGGAACGGCTCGAACACCTGGTGGACGTCGTCCTGGACTCGGGCGACTGCGGCACCAGGCCGACCACCGTCATCGACTTCTCCAGCGGCGAGGCCGAGATCGTACGCCGGGGAGCCGGCGACACCGCTCGGTTCGAGTAGTCGCGTACCCCGGTCGGACCCCGGTGCCGCGTGGTGCGGCTCGCCATCGGCGCCCATGGGGCACGTTGGTACGCGACAGCGGGGACCAGGAGGTACGTGGTGGGCGAAGACGGCGAGGATCGCTACGAGCTGGTGTTCGAGGGCGGTGAGATGGGGGCGGAGGCCGCCGACACCGTCGTCGTCTCCCGCACCGAGCAGGCGGGCCCGGGCGGCCATCCCGTCTACGCCGATGAGACCGGCATCATCCGAGCCGAGATCAGCGACCAGGGCGAGGTCCGGATACTGGCCTCGGGCGCCCATCAGGCCCTGCCCCGACCAGTCCGGGCGCGCCGCCCCGCGCACTAGGTCGTCTCTTTCGGATCTTGCCGGTTAAGCCCGCGTCGTCCGGTGCCGTGCATCGCAAGGCGGAGAGGCTCCCGAGTACTGGACGTACTTGGGCGCCTCGACAACGCGGCGAGGTGCGGTGCCGGGCGGCGCGGGTCAGGCCAGATCCGGAAGAGACGGCTAGGCAGTGTCTGATGGCTCTTTGATGAGGTCGCGGAGCCAGATCACGATGGCTGCTGTGGCCAGGGTGCCGTTGAAGATGTAGTCGCGTTTGTCGTACCTGGTTGCGACGGCCCGGTGCTGTTTCAGTTTCCCGATGCAGCGTTCGACGGTGTTGCGCTGGCGGTACTGCTCGCGGTCGAAGGCCGGCGGGCGGCCGCCGGCCCGGCCGCGCCTGCGGCGCTTCGCGCGCTGGTCGTCCGGCTGGGCGATCGTTGCCTTGATCCCGCGTTTGCGCAGGTAGGTGCGGTTGGCGCGGCTGGAGTACGCCTTGTCGCCGCGGGCCCGGTCCGGCCGGGTGCGGGGGCGACCGGGCCCGCGGCGGGCCACGTTCAGGGCCTGCATGAGCGGGATGAACATCGGGCTGTCCCCGCG